>CAYGTM010000278.1:0-3693 GCA_964352795.1 uncultured Phycisphaera sp. | reverse complement strand
GATGGGCGCGGGGTAGGTCGTCCGGTCGCGCGATCGGGCCCGCGGCGGGGCTATTGGGGAGCGGCCATCGGTCGTTTGGGAGCGGTGCTAAATGGCTGGCAAGTTGTTTGAAGACGGAGCGAGGGTCACGGGGATAGGCGACCCGAGTTATTGGGTCTCGGTTGCTGGCTCGACTCGGTACAGGATCCAGCCCTCTTTAAGTTTTGAGGACGCTCCGGAAAGGGCTATGCCCACGTCTTGCCCTGATCGGCCAATTTCTACGCCTTCGTTGTTTAGCTGGATGGAGTCGGCGATCGCCTCGAAATAGCCCTCGGGCGTCACCACGCCATACCGATCTCCGCGATTGATCTGTCCGCTAAGGGCGGCCAGTAACGCGTTCGTGAACGTCTTGGTGATACGGCCGACTTCCGTGTAGTGCGACGGGATCCTCTTGATTCGCCCCGTCTGATAGAGGATGTCCTGGGCGGCCGACTTCGGCCAACTGAACTCTTGGACCGCCCGGGCGATGCGGAACAGGTCCCACGTGGTCATAAGGCCCGCCTGGAAGTCTTCGGCATTCTTGATCATTTCCGGGCGGTACGCGGCCTCGTCGCGTTCGTGGGGCGGGATCAAGCGTTGGGAATTGATGATGGTGAGCGGTTGCACGTCGGTGTCGGGCCACTCTCTCATCCGCATCCGAGCATGCTTCTCGGCCTGTTGGCTTTCAGCGTCGCTCGGCTTTCCGTTAACGCCCTTGACGTCCACGACCAGCTTGGTTTTTCGATCAAGGATCTGGATGTCTTCCACCAGATTCGACGCCGGCCCCCCCTCGTTATCCACATCTTTGACATTCTGAAAGCCGAGTTCGTTCAGCGTGCGGATGACCGCAGCGACCAACTCGTCGCCCGTGCCTCGCAGCAGCGTGTGGTAATGCTCGTAGCTGGCACGTTCGGCCTCGATTTTGGCTTTGTTCGCTTGGGCCGCAGCGTTGTACTCGGCATCCAGCTCGCGACGCTTGGCCCTCAACGAGACGACGCCGGGGCTCTCGTATCGCTCATCGTGCACCCAAGACTGAGCCTTGTATTCAGGGAAGAGCGAAGGGCTGACCTCGGGGAAGACCTCTTTGAACAGCCGTTCGATGATGCTGGGCAAGTGCGGCATCGTTGGGAGGAGCAGCACCAGGCCTTGCCCATTGGGTGGTCGGTAGGCAGCGGATACGACCTTACCGCGCTTGTTGTGCGCAAGGGGCGTCCAGTTCCTTGGGAGACCAGCCAGCACGCACTGGTATCGGGCATCCATGGCCCCGGGCGCGAGTACACGCCCCATGCCCTCGCTCTCGAACCTAATCTCCTGACCTGAGTCGTCTTCGACACGAACTTCGTCGAGCACCGGGAGCATATTCCAGCTTGAGCCACGGAACTCTTCACCTCCTTCAGGAGTCCGAAACGACACTTTGGCGCGTCGATACAGCACCGATTCTTTGCGGGCAAGCTCTATGATGAATATCCCACCGCTTTTGAGGACCTCCTCAAACGCGTGACGGTACGCGTAAGCTGCAATGGGCCTCGTGTCCAGCAGGCCTTTCTGGCACGATTGCCATGTTGCTATGGCGCCGTTCTCCGCATCACTAACGATGGAGCTAGCTGCCCTCAACGTGCTCTTCAGCGACAGAAACAGGATTTCCTGCTCCTTGGCGTCAGGGACCTTGGCTGCAACCTCCAACGGAATCCATTTCCCGGAACGGGATACCCTTGCCGCGTACCCCAAGTTGCCTCTGAACACAGAATACCCCGCAGCTTCGATAGCCTTTGCAATCGCCGTGTCGGTGTCCTCTACAAAGATGCGGGGCTTCTGCGCAAGATTTGGCGTTGTCGCCTTCGATGTGTGCAAGGGGATTGGCTCCTGGGCAGTCATCGCGGCGATGGTAGCCTCGCCTTCCGAACAAACACCTCAACCGGGAGCTACTTGTGAAGCATGGAGCCCCCTCCACAGCCCCCCAGGGCCGATTTTCAACGATTTTCAGATTTTCGCCATCATGGAGTGAAGTGCCTCCCCGATCCACTCGATACATCCTGCACAGGCGGCGCGACCGGCGGCGAGCCGGTGGCCAGCCTGGGCAACCCGGGGGCGGGCGGACAGCCTGGCCCCCACATCGGAGAGTCTCATTATGACAAACGGACGGATCCCCACCGACGACGCCACCTTCATCGCCTGGGCACGCACGCACGCGAACATCTGGAACGGCCAAGGCGTGCCGCCGGTGATCGGGTTGGATACGGCCGAGTTGGTCTCTTTTGAGGAAAAAACGGCCGCTGCCGAGGCCGCGTACCTCGCCATGCAGACCGCCAGACAGGCATCCTTAGATGCCACGGCCTTGAAGGACACGACCTTCGCCGCCCTGCGGGCCGAGGCCAGCGCCGACCTGTCGCGCATCGACGCCTTCGCCAGCACCGAGGGCGGCCCGGGCGTGTACCCGCTGGCGGGCATCCCCGCCCCCAAGACGCCAAGCGAGCGCACCGCGCCGGGCGCGCCCACCGACCTGCGCACGACCGTCGACACCGACGGCTCGGTCGCCCTCACCTTCAAGGCCACCACCGGCGGCGGGGCGACCTATCTGGTGCAGCGCCAGACCACGAGCATCGATGGGCTCACCTCGGCCTATGAGTTCCTCGGCTTCGCCGACGCCGACAAGACCTTCACCGACAACGCCGTGCCCGAGGGCGTCAGGAGCGTGGGCTACCGCGTGGCCGCCCGCCTGAGCAGCGGCCCCCAGAGCAGTTGGAGCGTCACCCGCACGGTGCCCTTCGGCAGCCAGAACAACAGCCCGGTGGGCAGCATCCGGCCGGTGACCAAGGAAGAGCAGAAGGACGCGGGGTAAGCCGGCCCTTCGAACGACCGCCCGCACGGGCGAGGGCCCGCCGCCGGGGCGCGCCAGACTCGCGACGGGGCATCCGCCGTCTTCGGCGCATGGCCCGGCGCAAGCCCGTAAGGGCGAGGGCCCGCCGCCGAGGCGAGCCAGACAACCAAACGACGCAACGGAAGTCGCCGGGCCAGCATGAAGGTGCAGCCTACGGTGGCCCGTTGCACGTTGGGGCCCGAGCATCGCCCCTCCCTACCCTCGCCCGTGCGCATCTGCATGCTCAACTGGCCGCCCATCTACCACGGCGCCCTCAAGGGCGGCATCGCCGGCTACATGCAGGCCCTGGCACTCGAGCTCACCGCCCGAGGCCACCGCATCAGCACCATCGCCAGCGGCACCACCTATGTGCCCGCCAAACGCCACAAGCCCGGCAAGCCCAACAAGCCCGGCCCCTGCGCCCCTCGCCGCCACGCCGACTGGTTCGGCGTGGGCGTGTACGAGATCGTGAACAGCCCGGTGCTGGCCCCAAGCCTCTTGCAGTTCAACGAACCCCTCGCCGAGGTGAGCAGTCCCGAACTCGAAGCCGCGTTCGCCCAGATCCTCAAGGTCGAGAAGCCCGACGTGCTGCACGTCCAATCGCTCGAAGGCTTTAGCGTGGGCTGCCTTGAGATCGCCCGCGCCGTCGGCTGCCGCATCGTGTACAGCCTGCACAACTACCACCCCCTGTGCCCGCAGGTCTACCTGATGCAAGGCCACCGCTCGCTGTGTACCAGCTACGACGGCGGCCGCGCGTGCGAGGGCTGCATCCCCGCGCCCGATCCCACCCGCGAACGCGCCCGCCGCACCGAGGCCGG
>CAYGTM010000277.1:0-3698 GCA_964352795.1 uncultured Phycisphaera sp. | reverse complement strand
GCCAGCGACCTTGCCCACCCCTGCCACGGAGGCCGCTAGATGAAGATCCACGAGTATCAGGCCCGCGACATCCTCAGCCAGGCGGGCGTGCCGGTGCCGCCGGCGGTGACCATCGACAACGCCGATGACGCGGCCCGCGTCTTCAAGGAGGTCACCGGCGAGATGGGCAAGGACAAGCTCGCGGTGGTCAAGGCCCAGGTGCACGCCGGCGGGCGCGGCAAGGCGGGGTTCGTCAAGCTGGTCAAGACCGCCGACGAGGCGACCGAGGCGGCCCGCTTCATGCTCTCCAATAAGATGGTCAGCGTCCAGACCGGGCCCGATGGGCTCGAGGTCACCAAGCTGCTGATCGCGGCCGGCGTGGATATCGCCCACGAGTACTACCTGGCCATCACGACCGATCGCAAGACGCGCCGGCATGTGCTGATCGCCAGCGCCGAGGGCGGGGTCGAGATCGAGACGGTCGCCGAGCAGAACCCGGGCGCGATCGTCAGGGAACGCTTGCACCCGACGCTGGGCTTGCAACCCTACCAGGCCCGCAAGGTGGCCTTCGCGCTGGGCTTCCAGGGCAAGCTGGTGAACCAGGCCGTCAAGACGATGCTGGCGCTCGCCAAGGTGTTCCTCGAGAAGGACTGCTCGATCGCCGAGATCAATCCCCTGATCGTCACCAAGCCCACCGAGGCCCACCCGGGCGGCGAGCTGCTGGCCATCGACGCCAAGTTCAACTTCGACGACAACGCCCTGTTCCGCCACAAGGATTTACAAGGAATGTTCGACCCCACCGAGGAGAACCCCAGCGAGTTGCGGGCCCAGCGGATGGGCTTGTCGTACATCGCGCTGGACGGCAACATCGGCTGCCTCGTCAACGGCGCGGGCCTGGCGATGGCGACGATGGACACCATCGCGCTCGAGGGCGGCACGCCGGCCAACTTCCTGGACGTGGGCGGCAGCGCGAGCGAGGAGGCCGTGACCGAGGCGTTCCGGATCATCCTGGACGACAAGGCCGTCAAGGGCGTGATGGTCAACATCTTCGGCGGCATCATGGACTGCGCCGTGATTGCGCAGGGCATCGTCAACGCCGCCACCGAGATCGGCTTCAAGGTGCCGTTGGTCGTGCGTCTGGAGGGCACCAACGTGCAGGCCGGCCGCAAGATTCTTGAACAAGCCGCCGGCAAGCTCTCCACGCTGCAAGCGGCCACCGACATGGGCGACGCGGCCAAGAAGGTCGCCGCGGCCGTGGCTTGATGTATGCTTGAGCCGTTTGCCAACGTCGATCGCGAGGTCATGCAGCGCTTGGAGCTGGCCCTCGAGGCCGCCCGCGCGGCCGGGGGCGTCACGCTCCAGTACTTCCAGGGCGACCAGCTCGGCACGATCAGCAAGGCCGACGGCAGCCCCGTCACCGAGGCCGACAAGGGCGCCGAGCGCGTGCTGCGCGCGGCGATCGAAGAAGCCTTCCCCGACGACGCGATCCTCGGCGAGGAGTTTGGCGAACGCGATGGACAGAGCGGCTACCGATGGATCCTCGACCCCATCGATGGCACGGTCAGCTTCGTCCACGGCGTGCCTCTCTACGGCACGCTCGTGGGCATCTACAAGGGCGACACGCCGGTGGTGGGCGTCGTTCACATCCCTGCCCTGAGCGAGACGGTGTTCGCCGCCCGGGGCGGGGGCGCGTGGTGGATCCCCGGCCCGGGCCAGGACGCCAGGCCCGCGGGTCTGAGCGACACGAAGGATCTGGCCGACGCCATGCTCGTCACGACCTCGCTCGAGTACTTCGAGCCCGGCTCGGGCGAGGCCATCTACGCCCGGTTGCGCAAGGCCTGCAAGCGCATGCGAGGGTGGAGCGACTGCTACGCCCATGTGCTGCTGGCCACCGGCCGCTGCGATGCCGTCATCGAGCCCACCATCAAGCCGTGGGACATCGCGCCCATGGCCTGCATCCTGGGCGAACTGGGCGGCCACCTGACCGACTGGGCGGGCACGAGTCGTATCGACGGCGGCCACGCCGTCGCGACCAACGCGCATGTGCATGCCGGATTGCTGGAAGTCATCCGCAACGCGTCGTCCTGAATCGAGCGCGGCGTCGCGCGCATACGATTCCCGCATGGCCACCACGCAACATGTGATCTTCGGTGCCGGCTGCTTCTGGGGCGTCGAGCACGGCTTCCGTCGCATCGACGGCGTGGTCCACGCGGAAACGGGCTACGCCGGCGGCACGACAGAAAACCCTAGTTACGAGGACGTATGTACGCACACGACGGGCCACGCCGAGGTCGTTCGCGTCGAGTACGACCCCGAGCGTGTGCCATTCGAGGACATCCTGCACGCCTTCTGGCGGATGCACGACCCGACACGCCGCGCCCAACAAGACGAAGACACCGGCCAGTACCGCTCGGTGATCTTCACCACCACCGACGCGCAACTTGTGCAAGCCCGGGCATCAAAGGAAGCCGAGCAAGCGAGCGGCCGCCACGGCGAGGCAATCGTGACGCAGATCGCCCCGGCCCCGGCGTTCTACCGGGCCGAGGAGCGCCACCAGCGCTATGCCGAAAAGCACGGGGCGGGTGCCTGCCCGAAAGACTGACACGGGTGTCATCCCGAACACCCTGTGCTGGGCGTGTTCGGGTCCGCCGCTGGTGCGTGTTTCTGACGGGTACAGTTTCCCGTGAGCGAACGCAAAGCCAGATCGAAGCCCAGTGCCGACGGCGACCAACCGCACGACCAACCCCACCACACGCGCCCCGGCCCGTTGCAGATGGGCCTGCTCGTGCTCTCGGCCCTCGTCATGATCGCCGGCGTGGCCTTGGGCGTCACCGGCACGCTCCAGGACGAGGCCACCGTCGAGAAAATCCAGCAACAGCAGGCCGCCGCCACCGAGGGACAGACGGCCCCGGGCGCGGACATGTCGAGCGGCTTCGTGGGTCAGGGAGGTGATGTCTCGTGGCCCTTCCCCGTGCCCGGCCTGCCCGGCGGCACGGCCGAGCCCTCGGCCACGCCCGAGGGTGAAGAGGCCGACGAGGCCGTGGTTCAAGCCTCTCCCGACGATCCCTGGAGCCCAGCCATCTTCCGCATGGGCTTCGGCTTCTTCGTGGGCTTCTCGATGGCCTTCGCGCTCCGCGCCTTCGCCAAGGTCACCCTCGTGTCGGCGGGCATCTTCTTCCTGCTGCTCTTCGGCTTGCAATACGCGGGCCTGGTGGAGGTGAAGTGGACCGCGATGGCCGATCGTTACGACAGCATCCAAGCCTGGCTCGGCGCGCAACTGGGCGGCTTCCAGGCCTTCGTGACCGGCTACCTTCCCTCCGCGGGCGCGGGGCTGGCGGGCCTGGGCCTGGGCTTCATTCGCAAGTAGTTCGTTTCTTCACCACGCCGCGGAGCGATCATGACCAATCAGGACCATCCCGAGCCGGTAAGCGTCGGCCAATATCCAACCGAGATCCAGGCCACCTTCGCCGCCAACATGCTCCGCGAGGCGGGCATCCGCTGCGAGTTGCTGGGCGGCGCGAGCTCGGGCTTCAAGGCCGAGACCCCCGGCTATGTCCGCCTGCTGGTTTCCCAGCGTGACGAGGCGAAGGCTCGCGCGTTGCTCGATGAGTTCGACGCCGAGAAGGGCCCCGAAGACACCGACTGAACCCAGAACAACCGAGAAAGAGGACCCTACCCAAGCCCAAGCCAAGCCCGCCCCACATCCAGCAGCTCCACAG
>CAYGTM010000276.1:0-3699 GCA_964352795.1 uncultured Phycisphaera sp. | reverse complement strand
AACGCCCTGGCTCAGCGTCTCGACCATGATCGGGCTGACGCGCGTCATGCGGAGCCATAAATCCCGGCGGGGCTGGTCATCGGGGAAGGCGGTTTCGAGGAAATATTCGCGCACGGGCAGATAATCGACGGCGATCAGCGGACGGTCGGCGTAGTGGGCCGGGTCGATCGAGAGGTCCAGCAGCACGAACAGGGCGTCGAATCGTTCCTTATCGAAGCGCTTGGGGTCGGCGGCGGCGTAGCGATCGGCCTCGCTGCTCAGGGACAAAGCGCCCTCGGCCAGCACCAGTTCTTCGTAGCGTTCGCGACCGGTGATCGTGCGCATCATCTCGCGGCCGAGCGTGTCGAGGATCTTGACGCGGCCGTTGTGGAAGACCGCCGTCGGGCGCAGCGGTGATAGATCAACGGCGCGCGCGAAGGCGGCCTTTTGTTCGGGTGTCTGGTTCAGCAACCTCGGCGTGCCAAAGGGCGCGCTATGGCCGTGGTCGTCGACGGCAATCTGTGCCTCGGGATGCTGGTTGCCCGCCGGCTCGAGCTGGGCAAGCGCCGGAAGACCAACAACGAATATGGCCGCGATCGCCACGAATGCACGGATCATGCCAGGGCCTCCTTGTGCCGGTCGGCCAGCTTCTGCTTGCGACGCTTGAGCATCCACGGCTTCACATAAAACGCCCACGGCGTGCCGATGCCCATGAGCACGCCGCCCAGCGCGATGACGTGGATGCCCGGGTTGTTGCCCACATGCAAGATCGTGAACTGGGCGTACGGCCCGGGGATCAGGCCCTGATCGGCCAACCCCTGCGTGCGCTCCCAGCCCTGGGCGTCCCACCCGGCCTGGGCGAACTTGAACTGGGCGGGGTCCAATCTTGACCCCACGAAGCCGGCGATGTTGGCCGGCAGCGAACGCTCGTCGCTCCACACGAACGGAGCACGCAGTGGCGCATTGAGCTGCGTCTTGCGCGTATATGGCTCGAACCACTGGTTCACGCCGCTGGGCTCGACGTGGATGGTCGAGCGATAGTCCCGCGGCGCGCCGCGATGGTCGTAGGCCACCATCTCGAAATCGGTCATGCGGACTTGGAACCCAGGCAAGGAACGACGCGCCCGCGCGAACGCGAGGCGCACGCTCCGGCCATCCGGCAGTTCGACGCGCGTCGCCTCGCCCTGGCCGATGTTCAGGTAGCGCATGAACGGCAGCCACGCGACGCGCTTCCAATCGCCGTGGCTCACTTCGACGGCCAACATCGCCCGGTCGTGCGTGCCGATGAACTCGCCCTCGCGGTCGGCGTCGGGAACGGGGATGGGCCGTTCGACACTGACCGCGTGGGCCCACGAGCCGCTGCGCCGCAGGTCGATGCCCTCGACGATTGTGAACCGCTGATTCAGATCGACATCCTCGAGCACATGTACCACGTTGCCCGGCTGGCGGATGGCCACGCGCGTGCGTCCGTCGGCGGTTTCGTCGAAGACCACATGCAGCCCGGTCAGGTCGAGGTATCGCACGCGCACGAGCGATTCGTCGGCATTTTCACGATCGGGCCGGCCGTCGGCTTGCTCGCCGTCGCGCAAATCCTGGCTGATCTCGGGGAAACGGCTATAGATCCACCGCGTGCGTGCGTCGTCACCGTTGGTGATCTTGACGATCGCCACGCTACTGGTGCCGTCCTCGAAGCCCGGCGTGATGATGGGAAAAGGCGGTTCTTCGAGCAACTGCTCGACCTCGAAGCCCAGCCCCCCCCACTCGAACGCGAACCCTTCCTGAACCGGCACGATCGTGGGCACGTCATCGCCGGGGAGCGTGATCGCCAGCGCGTGCCGCGCGCCGCTTGGTACCGGGGCGGTCAACTCGCGCCACGTCCGCTCGTCGAGCCCGGCACGATACTCGATGGTCAGGAAGGGCATTTGCGACAACCGCAGCCGCGGCTGACCGGGCACGAAGAAGAACCGCAGGAGCGGCCGATCGCTGCGCACCATCTCGCCCTCTGGCGTGATGGCGCTGAAGAACTCGACAAAGTGCAGCGGATTCGCATCCTGCCCGGGCAACGCGGTCGCGGGCGTCCAATCCGTTCGCGGCTCGGCATAGGGCGCGTAGCCCACGATGCGGTACCGGATATCCAGATCGCTCACGCCCGACGGCGCGTCGGGCACGGGCAGATCGAGCCCACGCGGCGCGCCACTGAACGGCCGGATGACCTCGGCCGTCTCGAGCGCGCTCCGCTGTACGCCCGCGCCCAGGTTGTATTCGTTATATCTCGGCACTCCGCCGAGCAGGCGCTGGTCCCACCCGCGCCCCTGGCTGACCCAGAGCGCGACCTGGCCGCGATCGTAAAACCCCGCTTGGGGCGGGCCCTCGCCGGGCATCCCGTTGGCGCCAGTGGGCCCGGCCAGCAGCAGCACGTCGCCCTCGAGCTTCATCGAGCCGTAGTACACGCTGCCCAGCCCGAGCAGGATGATGCCCGTGTGGACGGTCAGCACGCCCAGGTTGGGCAGGTTGAAGGCGATCCGTCGGGCCGTGCTCACGATCATCGTCAGCACGAACAGCACCAGCACGACGCGCAACGGCCACCACGAATAGAACTCGAGCTCGGTCATCTCGAACGCCGGCAGCCGGCGCACGGTGACATCGGCGTACTCGTCGGCAATCGACCCCAGCACGCGGAAGCCTTCTCCCGTGGCCGGCTCGTAGCGCAGCATGGGCCAGACGAGTTCGGACCAGCCCAGCGTGGCGACCGTCGCGCCCACAAGCAGCGATGCGAAGACAAAGAAAAACCGCCACCCCCGCTCGCTGCCGCGCGTCAGCCTCCCTGTCAGGACGGCCGCCGGAGCGGACACCACCGCGATCGCGGCAACGAGCGACAGCCCGTACACACCCCACGCCAGCCCATCAACCAAGAGCCCCACCGGCAAACTGGCCAGCGCCCCGTACAGGGCCACCACCACCAGCAGCCCCACGCCGAACAGCACGCTGCTGAGCATTCGCAGCACCCACTTGAGGGGCAGCAGGGCCCCGGTCAGGTGCTCGTCGTCCCATCGCTTGACCTGCTGCCACTTGCGGCTCATCGCGTCTCCGGCGGTTGGGCAAGTGTAGCGAACGGCGGCCCGATCGGTTCTTGCACAACCGGAAAAAGTCTAATCCTACAGGAACGAAAGCGGCCCGATCGACGCCAGTAAGCCCCGAGCGGGGTCCGCGTGCCCGGCCTCGACGGCGATCAAGCCCGCCACATCCGAGCCGGGGGCCAATCGGAACGCCGTGAGCGGCAACCCCAACACCGCCGGGCCGTGAGCGTAGAGCATCCCCAGCAGCACGCCGGGGTCTGCCCCGTCGCGTTCGAGCAGCAGCCGGGCCTCGTCGAGCACGCAGATGCCCCGCACCCCCACGTCATTCGCTGGCAGGTTGACCACCGAATCGGTGCCCAACGCCACCGGCACCCCCGCCGCCAGCAGGTCGCGGTATCGGTGCGGGCCGAATACATCTGGGGCCCCGAAGTACGCCGAGGCACGGGGGCAATACGCCACCATCACGCCCGAGCCCGCCAGCCGCTCGATGTCGGCGTCGCTCAGGTCATTGAGATGCACGGCGAGAACACCGTCGAGCAAGCCATCCAAATGCTCTATCGGGCTGCGACCATGCCCGAACTGACCGGCCACCTCCTCGCTCCACAGCCCCAGCCCCGCCAGCATCTTCCGGATCGGCCCGGCC
>CAYGTM010000275.1:0-3722 GCA_964352795.1 uncultured Phycisphaera sp. | reverse complement strand
CGTCGGGCGCGCCCTCGGGGCCAAGCAGGTCCTCGCCCGCGGCGATCCTCGCCTGCTCTTCCTGGCGGCGCTTCTCGGCTTCTTCCTTTTCCTTGGCCTGCTCCACCGCGAGCACCTTGGCCCGCTCGCTGGCCAACTCGACGGCCCTCGCGGCCACCTCGGGGCTCAGCTCGAGCTCGGTGGCCAGCATATCGACGCCGATCTCCTCGACATCGAACACGCTGATCATGCCCAGGGCCGCCAGGCGGTCGACCATCTGCTCGTCGATCTCGTCGATCTGCTGGAGCGTCGTCGACATGATCTCGAGGTTCTTGGTGAACTCTTCGGGCGTCAGGATGTCCACGTCCCACCCGGTCAGCTTGGCGGCCAGACGCACGTTCTGCCCGCGCTTACCGATGGCCAGGCTCAACTGGTCGTCACGCACCACCACGGTGGCCCGGCCCAGCTCGAAGCACAGGCTGATCTCGGCCACCTCGGCGGGCTTCAGCGCATTCTGGATCAGGATCTGGCTGCTCTCGTTCCAACGAACGATGTCGATCTTCTCGCCGTTGAGCTCATCAACGATGTTCTTGATGCGGCTGCCACGCACGCCCACGCAGGCACCCACGGCGTCCACGCGGCTGTCGATGCTGCTCACCGCGATCTTCGTGCGCTGGCCCGGCTCGCGCGCCATCGCCTTCACCTCGATGATCCGCTCGGCCACCTCGGGCACCTCGACCTCGAACAACCGACGGATGAAGTCCTGGTGCGCTCGGCTGATGACCACCCGCGTGGCCGACCCGTCACGCTTCACGTCCAGGATCATCGCGCGAACCCGATCACCCGGGCTGAACTGCTCGCCGGGAATCTGCTCCTGCCTGGGCATCTCGCCCTCGCCGGCGTCGAGCGAGACCACCAGCCGCCCGCCACGCTCGTAGCGCTGGGCCGTCCCGGTCAGAATCTGCCCAACCCGCGTGTGGTAGCGGTCGTACAGGCTCGTCTGCTCGTCCTCGCGGAACTTCTGGATCATCACCTGCTTGAAGGTCTGGGCGGCGATGCGGCCAAGGTCCTGCGGGTTGAGTTCCACCGGCTCGCCGTGCCGGGTCAGGGCGATCTGCCCGCTGATCTGGTCCACCGTGCAGGTAAACTCCTCCAGGTCGAGCGAGCCGAAGTGCTTGCGCGCGGCACTCACCATCGCCTGCTCGAGATCGGCAACCAGCACCGATCGCTCGACCTTGCGGTCGCGGGCGATCGAGTCGAGGATCCTGAGCATTTCGGGGCCGTTCAAAGTCCGCTTCCTCCGACGCCGCGAGGGGCGTCACAATACCAAGTTACCAATCTTGTCGAAACCGATCCTTCTCGAAACCGGTCCTTCTCGAATCAGATCCAGGGCGAAAATCCGCCAACAACAACCCGGGCCATAAGTCGCTCAACGCGCTCATGACCCGGCCACAAACCGACCAACGAGAGGCCAAATCCTCCCGCCGCTGGCGTTCAGGATGTGCCGGACGCTCACATCATCGGCAGCAACCCTTCCAGGCCCGGGCCATCCCAACACCCACACTGCCGCCAAAAACGGGCGGAGCGAGGGGGCCGAAATGAGTCCCGGCGTGGCTCATGGCAAGGGCATTGTAGCGAACAGCGACCGCCAGAGTCAACCTGACAAGCAGCGAATCGCGCCCCACGCCGGACTGCTTTCGAGGGCTCTCACACCCGATCCGTTCGCGTCACCGGCCTCACCACGCGCATCGCTCGCTTGTTGCGGTGCTGGCCGATGTGGGCCAGGAACTTGCGCTCGCCCTCGACGGCCATGATCATGGGCCGCGTGGCGGGGGTCTCGGTCATGATGACGTCGCCCGGCACCATGGTCGCCAAGTCGCGCAGGCTGATGGTCGTGCGGGCCAGCACGCCCGAAATCGACACGCTGGCCCCCGCAAGCGACCCGTTCAAGCGGCTTTCGAGCCCGGGAATCCGATTCTTACTCCCGGAAGAAAACCAGTTCTGGGCGCTCACGGCCTCCATCACCGGCTCGATCACGTTATACGGAATGCACAGGCTCATCGTGCCCGCCCGGTTGGACATTTTCACCTCGAAGCCCACCACCACCACCACCTCGTTGGGCGGCACGATCTGCACCAACTGGGGGTTGCTCTCGATGTTCTTCACCTCGAACGTCATCTCCTTGACGCTCGCCCAGGCTTCGCTCAGGGCCTCCAGCCCACGGCTGGTGACATTGCTAATCAGGCGGCTCTCGATCAGGGTCATCGGCCGCTGGGGAATGAACAGGTCCTGGCTGGTGCCACCCAGCAGCCGGTCGATGATCGGGTAGATGATCAGCGGGCTCAGTTCCAGGCACACCTGGCCCTCAAGGGCGCTGCTCTCGATCAGGTTGAAGCTGGTGGGGTTGGGCAGGGCGCTGATGAACTCGCCATACGTCATCTGCTCGCAGGTGGCCAGCTTGACCTCGACGATGGTCCTCAAAAAGCCCGATAACGACGCCCCAAAGTTCCGCGCGAACTGCTCGTGCAGCGTCTGCAAGGCCCGCATCTGGTCCTTGCTGACGCGCTCGGGCCGCTTGAAGTCGTAGGTTCGGACCTCGACCTCGTCGAAATCGCGGTGGTGGCGGCTGAAGATCTGGACGGCCGGCGAATCGTGCTCGACATGGCCGGTACTGACCGCCGCCAGCAGGGCATCGACCTCGTTCTGGTCCAGCACGTCCATAGCAGTCTCGGGAAGGCCTGTGGGCTCGGGCCACGCCCGCGCAGCGGTTGCATCGGACCCCCACGGGGCGGGGCTTGAACGAGTCGCCCGCAAGGCCCGGGCCAACTCTTCGGGCCAATCCCGGGAACACACCGAGCACGGGCCGGATTACACTGCACACTCCCCACCAACGATCGGCGGCCCTCCACGGCCGCGGAGGGCACGAATGAGGAATCTGACGCTATCGGGCCTAGTGGCCCTCCTACTCGGGCTGCTTGTGCCCGGCACTCTTGCCCAACCCGGTGGCTTCGGGGATTCCGTCGCCATGTCGGCCAAGGCCTGGTGGGCCCCCAACCAGGCCGACGATGGGCCACTGGTGGCCCTGATCGCCGTCACGATAGACCACCCCAAGGGTCTGCATAGCTGGCCCAGCGAAGACCAGGACGTGCTGCCCGAGTCGATCGCCTCGTTCGCCATCCGGACCGAGATCGCCGTCAAGACCGGCGGCCCGGTGCTGGCGGTCGGCGAGATCCAATGGCCCACGCCCGAGCCCTACCCGGTTCCCGACCCCAGCGGCATGGGTGAACCCCTCCTGGCACCCGTGTACGCCGGCAAGGCGGTGGCCTTCGTGCCCGTGCTCATCGACCGCGCCGCCTCCGCCCAGGCCAGCACGTTCGAACTGACCGTCAGCTACCAGGCCTGCGACGAATCGGTGTGCTTCGCCCCCGAAGATGTCGAGGTTGTGGCCAGCCTGCCCGCCTTCGGCTCGGGCGAAGCGCCCGCCGAGGCGTCGGGCGTCGAGCCGCTCACCATCGACAACGCCATAGCGCTGGCGGTGATGACCGCCGCCCAAGGCGTTGCGCCAGCCGACCCCCAGCCCGAAACGACCGAGACGCCCGCCGCCGATCCCGATGCCGCCACGGCCACCGCGCCCGACACGCGCAACAAGTTCCTGGGCTTCGTCACCGTGCCGAGCCCCGACTCTGCTGGCGGCATCGCGGTCATCGTGCTGCTGGGCATCGTGGGCGGCTTCGTGCTGAATC
>CAYGTM010000274.1:0-3723 GCA_964352795.1 uncultured Phycisphaera sp. | reverse complement strand
CTGGAAGGCTGGGCGCACCAGGCACAGCAGCCCGGCCACGACGCCCATCCACAGCAGGTGCCAGACGCGAAAACGCGTGATCGCCATGGGCAGGACGATGAGCATGACCACGAGGAAGATCGCCAGCCCCTCGGACAGCGCGAAGCCTTCGACCGCCAGCACGCGCGGGTCGAGCGCGGGGATCAGGCCGCACAGCGTGCCCACGACCAGCGCGACATGGCCCGAGCGCCGCCTCTTTACCAGCGCGGCGGCCACGGCGGCCACGATCGCCGCCGCCGCCAGGCCCATGACCCGCTGCACGGCCATGACGGCGATGGGATCTCGCCCGAAAACGGCAAAGACGCCCGACAGGAACAGCGGGTAGCCCGGCGTGCGATACGACGGCAGGTTGACCACCGGCTCGCCCCGGACGATGGCCCAGGCCCAGTGGGTGTACAGCACGCTGTCGTTGGTGAAGACCAGCGGCATCTGGACCAGCAGGGCCAACCGGACCAGCCCGCCCAGGGCCACGACGAAAAGTACGGCCCAGAGGATGGGGCGGGCGAGCATCGAGATGCGCAGGGATTCCAGCGACATGGGCCAACCCTAGGACTGGAAACGGACCCTCCCGATCCAACGACACGGCCCCGGCGACGCGCAATAATCACGTTCCGCCGGGCCGAATGCCGGCGGACACACCGGGCGTGTGCCAGAGTGGACTAATGGGACGGATTGCAAATCCGTTTGGAGAAATCCAGCCGTGGGTTCGAATCCCACCGCGCCCTTTCCGAGTTGGTTTTGACATGGCAGGCCCATCCTGCCCGACCCGAATACTTTCCGAATCGGAGGCTTCCCAATGACCACCGCCGCTCCCGCCCCAAAGGCTGGCCTCGAAGGCGTCGTCGCCGGCGATACCGCCATCTGCAACGTCGAGCAGGACGCGCTCATCTACCGCGGCTACGAGATCCACGACCTGGCCGACAACGCCAGCTTCGAGGAGGTGGCCTATCTGCTGCTCGAGGGCGACAAGCCCACGCCCGCCCAGCTCAAGTTCTTCAAGGACGAGCTCATCGCCAACCGGGCCCTGCCGCCCGAGGTCATCGACTTCCTCAAGACCGTCAAGCCGATGGTCATCGCCGGCAGCGCGGTGCCGATGGACATCCTCCGCACGGCCGTGAGCCTGCTGGCGAATCTTGATAAGGAAAGCCAGGACATCAGCGCCGAGGCCAACCTTCGCAAGGCCAAGCGGCTGACGGCCAAGATCCCCACGATCATCGGGCACATGCAGAACGTGATCGATGGCAGGGAGATCGTCGCGCCCGACACCGGCGGCGACGCCAACCTGGGCCACGCGGCCAACCTGCTCTACATGATGAGTGGCCAGAAGCCTGATAAGGAAGCCGAGAAGGTCGTCGACGTGTCGCTCACGCTCTATGCCGAGCACGACTACAACGCCAGCACGTTCGCCAGCCGCGTGATCGCCGGCACGCTGAGCGACATGCACGGCGCGGTGACCGGCGCCATCGCCGCCCTCAAGGGCCCGCTGCACGGCGGGGCGAACGAGGCCGCCATGGACATGCTCCGCGAGATCATGCAGGACCTCGACGGGAACATCGAGCAGGGCGCCGTCGTGGCCTGGATGCACAAGGCCTTTGACGAGAAGCGCAAGCTCATGGGCTTCGGCCACCGCGTCTACAAGAACGGCGACCACCGGGCCCCCATCCTGCACGCCCTGGGCCGGGCCGCCGCCCAGAAGCGTGGGGCCGAGTACGTCAAGTGGTTCGAGCTGGGCGAGATCGTGCAGAAGATCATGCTCGACGAGAAGAGCATCCACCCCAACGTCGACTTCCCCTGCGGCATGACGTACTACGCCCTGGGCATTCCCGTGCCGCAGTACACGCCCATCTTCGTGGCCGCCCGCATCACCGGCTGGGCTGCCCACATCATGGAGCAGCACGCCAATAACCGCCTCATCCGCCCGCGGGCCAACTACGTCGGGCCGGATTTGCGGAAGTGGAATGGCTGAATGGAAGAAGGCATTGGGCATTAGGGATTGGGCATCAGGCTCCGATCTCTTCCCCTAATGCCCAATCCCTAATGCCTAATCCCTATGCCCCAACGCGACTTCGAATCCACACTCCACACCGACATGGCCGACCGTATGACCTACGGCGGCTATCTGCATCTGGAGAAGATCCTCACCGCCCAGCAGCCGCTGAGCAGCCCCGCGCACCACGACGAGATGCTGTTCATCATCCAGCACCAGACCACGGAACTGTGGCTGAAACTGATGATCCACGAACTGCGGGCCGCCATCACCGCCGTACGGGCCGGCAATCTCGAACCGTCCTTCAAGATCCTCGCGCGCGTCAAGCACATCCTGACACAGTTGCAGGATCAGTGGAGCGTGCTGGCCACGCTCACGCCCACCGAGTATGCCCAGTTCCGCGGCGTCTTGGGCAACGCCAGCGGCTTCCAGAGCTTCCAGTATCGCCTGGTCGAGTTCCTGCTGGGCAACAAGGACCGGCGGATGCTCAAGGTGCACGAGCACGACGCGGCGAACCATGCCGTGCTCAAAGAAGCGCTCGAATCGCCGAGCATCTACGACGCCTTCCTGGCCTCCATGAAGGGCCAAGGCCTGCCCATTCCCGACGCCGCCGTCGACCGCGACTACGCAGAACCGCGAGAGATGGACGAGGGCGTCATCGCCGTGCTCAAGACCGTATACGAGAACCCCCACGACCACTGGGCGAGTTATGAGATGGCCGAGAAGCTCGTGGACGTCGACGACCAGTTCGGCCAGTGGCGCTACCGGCACCTGCGCACGGTACACCGCATCATCGGCATGAAGCGCGGCACCGGCGGCAGCAGCGGCGTGCCCTTCCTGCGCCAGATGATCGACCACCAGTTCTTTCCGGAGTTGTGGGAGGTCCGGACGCGGATCGAGGAGCTGCCCGGGCCCTTGCAGGCTGGCCCAAGCAAAGGCTAAGATCAAGGCATGTCGACCCTCGACAACACTACCACCCTGCGAATCGGCGAGATCTGCCGCCAACTCGGTGTCGCGCGGCTCGACCTGGTTGGTTCACGCGCGAACGCCGAGCACGATCCTGGCCGGAGCGACTTTGATTTTGTCGTGGACTTCGGAGACGAACCTCGTTCGGGGCTTGATGATCCATACTTCAAGCTTCTGGCCCTGCTCGAGGATCTCCTCGAGCACCCCGTTGACCTGATCGAGGCCGGCCAGGTACGAAACCGCGTTGTCCTCGCGTCACTGGAAGCGTCCAGGGTTCCGATCTATGCCGCCGCGTGAAGCCTCGGCCTATCTCATCGATCTGATCGAGTCATCCGATTCAATCTCATCATTTCTTGCCGATACCGACGTAGAACGATATCGATCCGATAAGTTGTTGCGATCCGCCGTCGAACGACAACTCATGATCGTGGGCGAGTCGGTCGTCCAACTCCGTCGGCTCGACGAGGCACGAACGAAAAGCCTCGGGCCCGTGCGGAGCATCATCGCCTTCAGAAACATTCTCGTTCATGCGTACTTCGCACTGGATGATCGTGTCGTCTGGAATATCGCCTCGCTCGATGTCCCCAGCATTGCCGATGCAGCGAAGGCGTGGCTGGACAGCATCGGCACTTGACACCATCACTCCACCCCCACCAACCCACCAAACACACAGGAATCTGCGGCGGATTCATGAAAAGCAATATGCTGACTATAATGATATAGCCTATATT
>CAYGTM010000273.1:0-3756 GCA_964352795.1 uncultured Phycisphaera sp. | reverse complement strand
CTTCAAGCCGCCGCGTGTCCAGCGATAGTGGCCTCGACCGAGTTGGCCCGCTCGGGTCTGAGGCTCCCAGGGATCAGGCCGATAGAGGATCGGAAAACCCTGGTCGCGATCGACGTCGTTGGGAATCCAGCCCTCGTTCGCGTCGGCCGTCACGCGCTGGCCAGCCGAACCATCGAACATCAGCATCGTGATGTTGGCCTCGTCGAAGGCGAACAGCAACTCGTTCTTGCTATAGCGATCGACCGAATCGTGCATGAAGACCTTCTGAGCCGGAGCGTCGACTGCGGTGATCCGAAGACCCCCAATCTTCCCGCCACGAGGCACAAAAATACGGTGGTTCGAGCCTTGCTCGAGGCGTTCACCCTCTCGCGTGGCCGCGTCGTAGGAAGCCGGGACGACTTGATAGCTCGAACTGTAAGGCCAGCGTTTGAGATTCTCCTCGCTCTCCCCGTCCGCGGGTGTCGGTTGACCCGTCGGGCCCCAGTACTGGGTGTCGAAAAGGCTCTCCGGATCTTCCTGCCAGTTCAGACGCTTCGAGTCTGCGGGTGAAACCACCATGCGTTCGGGCAGCTTCTGGGCAAGATAATCGTTTACGACCAAGTGCGTGTACAGCACATTGGGGATCCAGTTGGTGGGTTGCTGAAGATCCTCTCGGTTGGCACGACTGCGGAGGATGTCCGTTGCTTGAGCGGCGGCGGCCTGAAGGGGTGTAGTCCCGGTGTAACTTCCAGTCTCTGACCGGCGATTCCTGCGGATGTCATCGTCATTGTTCCAGGTGAAAGCGTAGATGCGGTCCTGGTAGTCCGCTGAATAGGTGCCAACCGCAAACCCGAACTGCTTCTGATTGCCCAAATCGATGGCCAGACGGGCCGTCTTGCGGGCCTCGCCGAGGGCCGGCAGCAGGATGCTGATGAGCAGCGCGATGATGGCGATGACCACCAGAAGCTCGATCAGCGTGAAGCCCGCACGCCCCGAGCGTGCCGTGCGTTGTCCTATCAAATCATGAAAATTCCGTCGCATGTTGTCCTCCATTGCCTTGCGAAAGGCCCCTTGGATGTACCGTGACGAAGTGTTTGGATTCCAGGAAATCCTTTCAAAATCCAAACAAATCATCCGAAGCGTCCAGTTCCTCGAACAATCCGCTTCGCATCGTGGATGTTCGACGGGAATGGGTCTTCAGATCCAATCCATGATTTCCCTCGCCGAAGCCACGATATGGCACCAGTATGCAAACCAAAACACCGGCCGATGTGTTCCCACATCGGCCGGTGTTGAGATTGCTCAGATTGCCAGGATGATCGATGCGTCGTCAGAACGGCTGGCCGGTGTCGACCTCGGTGCCGCCGAAGTCGACGCCCTTCAGGCCGCCACGGGTCCAGCGGTAGTGGCCGTCAACCGCTGAATCGGCGCGTTCCTGGGGTTCCCACTGTGAACCGCCCAGGAAGATGAATCTCATAGACCGGTCTTGTGTTGAGGACCGAGGATCCCAACCAACGTTGGAGTCATCGGTCACGCGTTGGCTGGCCGACAGGTCGTACATCAGGGTGGTGACCCTCGCATCGGGGAAGGCGAAGAACAACTCCAACTTGCTATACCGATCGTTGCTGTCATGCATGAAGACCTTCTGGGCAGGCGCGTCAACGGCCGTAATGCGCAGGCCCCCGATCTTATCGCTTGGGGTAAAGTATCGGCGGTGATTGCCCGGATCTTGGTAAATCCGCTCGCCATCCCGCGTGGCCCCATCGTACGAAGCGGGCACGACCTGATAGCTGGAGCTATAAGGCCAGCGCTTGTTGGTTGCGACCAGTCCGTTTTCCTGGAAGGGGAACCAGTAGTTGGTCTCGAACAGGTCCTGGGGATCCTGCTGCCATTGGAGGCGATACCGGTCCATCGGTGACACCACCATGCGCTCGGGCAGCTTCTGAGCAAGGTAGTCGTTCACGACCAGGTGCGTGTACAGCACGTTGGGAATCCAGCCAGTGATCCTCGGAATTCCATCAGGTCCATCTCCACGACCAGTCCGGCGGCGGAGGATGTCGACGGCTTGGTCAGCGGACTTGACGATTCCGGTTCCACCCCCCCGGAGATCGGCATACTCCGACTGCGCGGAGTCACGTTGATCGTCCCATGTGAACGCAAAAATCCGATCCTCGTAGTCGGCCGAGTAGGTGCCGTTGGCGAAGCCGAACTGCTTCAGGTTGCCCAAGTCGATGGCCAGCCGGGCCGTCTTGCGGGCCTCGCCCAAGGCCGGCAGCAGGATGCTGATGAGCAGGGCGATGATGGCGATGACCACCAGCAACTCGATAAGGGTAAACCCGCGAAGTCGCCCGCCCGGTCCGTGATGTTGGCTGATTCGACGCGTCATGTGTGATACTCCCCTGGGATAGCCTTGGCCGACGAGCGCCTGGATTCTGGAAGGGTTCCAAGCACCAATCGCATCGGGTGTACAGCCCGACATGTTCAGATTACACGAAATCCGAGGCCTTGTCTAGTCTTTTTTAGGCGATTTTTAGATGGAATCCGTATGATTTGATCGAATTGGGTATTTTTACCATCAAGTACGGTTTATAGACGGGTATTTCGATGCCATGCAGAGTCTTTGCACGACCAACTCGTTGATGAGTCAGGTGGGCTGGTTCGTGCAACATGAAAAGCCCGGGCCCCTCCGGCTACACTGCGCGAGCCGGATGTGAGCCGCGCTGGCGGCCGGGGAATCCACTGCGGGTGATGGACGACGAGCCCCAACTGATCGAGCGTGCCAAGGCCGGCGATGGGGCCGCTGCGGGCGAGATCGTCGAGCGGTACCAGCGTCGGATCTACACACTGTGCCTGCGAATTCTTGGCGATGCCGACGCAGCCGAGGAACTGACCCAGGAAACCCTCGTGAAGGCCCTGACCGGGCTGGAACGCTTCGATGGGCGGGCCCAACTGGGCACCTGGCTGCACCGCATCGCTACGAATGCCTGCTATTCGCGCATTCGTTCGGATCGTGTCCGGTCAAAGGGTCGCGTACCGTGGCCCGAATCCGGGGAACCCGAGGCCAAGCAGGGCGTCCAACGGAACGAAGGTGCCCTCGATGCCGGGCAGCGCCGTCGCTCCGTGGCGATGGCGCTGGGCCAGATCCAGCCCGAGCATCGCGTGGTGCTGGTGCTGCGAGACGTGCAGGGCTTGGAGTATGAGCAAGTGGCCGAGGTGCTGGGTGTGCCCGTGGGAACGATCAAAAGCCGGCTCTTCCGGGCTCGGGTCGCGCTGCGCGAGGCCGTCGAGCGGCTCGAGTCGGGTGCCGAGGGGGTGCATCGGTGAGCACTCGCCCATCCAACCCCGATCACGATCTTCCGATCGACCTGCCCGCCGGCCTGACCGAGGCCGACGTGCTCGACTGGATCGAGGCCGACAGCCGAGCCCGCTCGCTGGCGACCGCGGGGTCGCCGTTGGATCGCGTGGCCAAGGTGATTGCGAGCGATGCGAAGCTTCGCGCCATGGTCGAGTCGATGCGGGTCGATCGCGCCGCGTTGGGCTCGCTCGAGGCCCCCGCGCCACCAAGTTGGGTCGCGCAAGCCGTGCTCGGGGAGCACGAACGGCAGGCCCTACTGGCCCTCTCGGACATGGCAACGCTCGGCCCGCGGGCCGCCGATCGCTCGTTTGATGATGATCGCTTTTCCCTCTCCGCCTTGCCGCGCTGGTTCAAGCCGGCGATGGGCGTGGCGGCGGTGCTGGCGTTGGCTTTCGGCGCGTGGCAACTCATCCCATTGGTAT
>CAYGTM010000272.1:0-3767 GCA_964352795.1 uncultured Phycisphaera sp. | reverse complement strand
AAGCGGAAAAACGCCGCAAAATGGCCGGAAAACGTCGATCCGTGCCCGCGGAGCGGCTCCCATTCCCTCCCCAGCCCCCGGCGGGGCCGCTCCGCGGGGGGTGTCGGAATGTGGCGGCGTCCTCGCCGACGGAGGGGGGCTAGGTCGGCTGCGCCGGGGTGCTGTCATCGGGCGCGTCGGGTTCCTCGGGGGGCGCCAGTCCTTCTGCACGACAGCGATTCAGGAACACGGCGTACGGCCCGCCATCCTTGCCCTCCGCGTTGGCCTTCTCTTCGATCGTTCCAAGCAGGCTCTTGCGATCCGCGTCGTCCGCGGCCGCGACAACGCCTGGGGCTCGTTCGTTTTCCAGGAATCCACGCAGCCAGGCGGGTTCGGACCCGTGCGAGCCATTGACGGCCAGCGTCACGATGCTGGGCACGTCCGAGCGTTGGGGGTCCACCAGCATGGCCTGGCATATGGGTTCGCCGAAGACCTCGTAGAGCCTGGTTCGCTTGTCCTTGAGCGCCGTCGTGGCTAAGTCACGCAGGGCCTTGGCGAGGGTGAGTTCATGCGTCTCGCCGACCACGCTCAGGAGCTTCTTTGCCGCTTCGGCATCGATCTTCTGGACCTTGTCGGGTTCCTGCACGAGTTTGCTCGCCAGCCGTTCCAGGCCTGTGTAGTAGTTGGTGCCGAGGGTCGTCGCCCGGCGATCGCGCAGCGCGAGCAGGAGGGCACACCACGGCCCATTGCCCGCGATGTCGTCGGCCCAGAAGTCGCTCGTGAGCGTGCCCAGTTGCCCTTCCACGGCGGTGTAGAACGCGGGCTCGGCGATGCCATGCTCGACGAGGGCACGCATGAGGTCGGGATGCTGGTCGAGCTTCTCATTGGCCACCAGCTTCCGGCTGATGGCGTATGGCTCCTCGCCGTCGGCGACCTCGTGGACATCGAAGATGTTCTTGATTATCCCAGAGGCCCACTTGTCGGCCCTCTTAAGCGTGTCCCACGATCTGATCACCGTGGCGGGATGAAAGCACTTGCGGAGGGCCTGTGGTGTCATGACGGCGATCACCGAGGCCGCGACCAGGATCGATTCCTTCTCCTTGAGTTGCTGGTGCAGGAACCTCTTGAGCCAGTGCGGATCGATCGCCGCGATGCTGTTGAGAAGGTCGGCATTCGAGCTTGGGTCATCAAAGAATGTCGCTTTGGAAACGCTGTAGTTCAGTTGATGAAGGATGTTTTGCGTGTTGCTGGTGATCGGTTCCGATAGGCCGTGCTCGACCAGGAAGTCGGCGGCGTCATCCCACCGTTTGGCTGTGGTGGCCGTTGTGAACAGGCTCAACATCTTGCCTTCCCTGCGCAAGGAGAGTCTGTGCTTGACGAATGGTGAATCCTCATTGCCTCTGTAGGCGAGCCTCATGGGGTTGAACAGGTACAGTTGCGAGTCAAAACCTCGCATAAACCGCAGGAGATCCGCACAGATATTGTTGTCGTCTTCGTCAGCGTCTCTGATGGACTCATGCATGGCATCCGCAACACGCTTCCAGTCGAGCGATGATTGAGGCATGTACGACACTACGGTGAGCGCGTCCAGTTGTTCTTGTATCCAATAGATACCTGTCTCGGCTGGCAACATTGCTTTTGTTAAGTCGAGGCCATCTGGCGCGCGCAATCTGCTCCAGAGCGAGGCGTCCGCCCCCACGACGTGTCGCAGCTCCATGAGAAAATGCGTGGTGAGGCCAGCATCGCCCGGCAACAGGATCTGACGGAAGCCTGGATCCGACTGTACGGCCTCCCCACCTTGAGACCAGAGGTTCGACCAACACTTGGCAAGGGCATCACTCGAAACCGTACTCGGGTTATCTTGGGCCACCGCAGCGAGATGCTGGACGATCTGCGCAAGTGTGTCCGGATTGGGGGCTAACCGTGCCACACGATGGCAGAGGATGGGAGCGTTGCTTGCGCTCCTGAGGACGTTGCCTCCGGGATACAGGCGTTCAGCGATAGCTCCGAGTGCTTCGGCCTTTCGACCCTGAATCTCTGGCAAGATGGCGTCGAGGACCTCGAAGCCGCGTTCCACGTTCTTCGCGTTGTCTCGACCAACCGAGAAAAGGATCTCGTCAATCGAGTCCTCGAGCACGCTCTCGGCCGCCGGGTTGGCCAGCAGGTCTTGAAGCTCTTGGAGCTTCCCTGTCCCAATGGCCCGGCCGATGGGTTCGGCCAGCAGCAGTTCTCTGGCCAGTTCCTTTTCGTGCGTGTTGAACACGAGGCAGGCCAGGTTGGTGGCGCGTTCCTCGTCCAACCAGTTGGCACCCAGGAGCCTGTCGATGTCTTTGCGCTCTGTGCGCAGATCCTCGCGAATGCCCTCGGGACTCAGCGGGGCCCGCCGCAGGATCGCGTAGGCCGCAAGGGTCTCCAGGGGAAAGGTGGTGCCATGCTGGCGGACCAGTGCCCCGATGTTGTTGACAAACAGCTTCAGGTGCCGGGGTGTGGGCGGGTGATTTCGCTCGGAGGCGAAGCGGCGAGACAGTCGCGCGATCGCCGTCTTTGCCTCGGGTGTCGCCTGTCCCGGAAGTGCCTCGTCGAGATACTCGCCCAAAGCCTTCTCCCAGTTAGCCAGAAGGAGTGGCGGCACATCGAATGGAATGGCGAAGGTCTTGTCGAGGAAGGAACTCGGGCGGCTGTGGCGAGGCGAGCCAGTTCGGCTAACACTGGATGTCACGACCTCCAAGCGGGCTTCGCATGGCTCGCCAAGGTCGTTCCTGAGCCGGACAACGGGCGCAGAAGCTGCATCTTCCCAGAGCCCGGACAGAGCCTCGCGGTCGTATGGCACCATGAGCCAGAAGCGTGTCAGCCATGGCGCCGCCTTGGCGTTCATTTCCAGAAAGACGCGCATCGAAGTCCACACGGCCAGGGCATCCTGGGCCGAGAGCCTGTCCAGATTGTCAATGACAATGACGAGGCGGCGCGAGCCGTCGCCGTCCAGCACGTCTTTCAGGAGCCTATTGAACTCGCGTTCGAAGTCCAGGGAAGACACCTCGCCACTCTCGTGTAGTTGGACCGTGTTCTTCTTGGGCTGACGTGTCACCATCACTTCGAAAATCCGACCCATGGCGTCCGGATTAAGCCATTTGACGACGATCGGAACAAGGAGCATGAAGATCAAGAAGAAGATTGCCAATTCACCGAGGAGGGTGAGTTGGCCATCGGGGTGAGTTGCCGTCAGATACGCCACGGCGAAGGCGATCGCTGTAGGAATAGCCAGCAATGCGGTCAGTGCGACGATATCCGGCGTCTGAACATCAAGACTTTCGAGGGTCTGGGTCTTGCCTGTGCCCGCGGCAAGACTGTCAATGCCTCGTCGCCACGCTTTGTATTCCCCGTCCTTGAGCCAGCCTCGCCGCTTCGGCTCTGTGGACGGCTTCCACAGACAGTCCACGAGCCCCCGCAAGAACGCCACCCGAAGCGGATCTCCCTCGTGCTTCCACGCGTCGAACGTGTAGACAACCGTGTCCTTGCAACACGCCTGCTCGAGCATCCTGACCACCGACGACTTGCCCGACCCCCACGACCCCTCCAGCGCAATCGCCTTGCCGCCCTTCTCGCGTTCGATCAGGCGGGCGATGGCTTCGGCGACACGCTTGTGGCCTCCGCCGGTGTCGTCGTTGTCCGAGGGCTTGTCGTCCAGCAGGTTCACCACGGGCAGGTGGTGGTTCGCCTGCTCGTCGCCGGGCTGCGCTGGAGTGTTGTCGCTGTTCCCCATCAGGGCCAACTCTACCACACCCAACCCG
>CAYGTM010000271.1:0-3777 GCA_964352795.1 uncultured Phycisphaera sp. | reverse complement strand
CCTTGGCCAAGGCCCGGGCCACCGCTCGGGTGCCGTTGTCGGCCCCGGCCCACTCGAAAATCCCCAGCGGCCCGTTCCACAACACCGATTTCGCACCGGCGATCTTTCTTGCGTACAACTCGGCCGTCCCGGGTCCGATATCCACCGCCACTGCCCCGGCCGGAATGCGATCCTCGGCCCGCGTCGGCGAGCCATGGTCGAACTTGTCGGCCACCACATGATCGATCGGCAGCACGAGATCCACTTTCGCCGCTTTGGCCGCCGCCATCGCCCGCTCCGCAGTCGGCACCTGATCCTCTTCCACCAGGCTGTTGCCCGTGGGCTCGCCCTTCGCCCGCATGAACGTATACGCCATCGCCCCGCCGATGAGCATCGTGTCGCACTTGGGCAGCAGATGCTCGATGGCCCCGATCTTGCTCGACACCTTCGCCCCGCCCAAGATCACCACCATCGGGCGCGCCGGGTTGGCCACCGCTTCGCTCAAGAACGCCAGTTCTTTCTCGACGAGCAACCCCGCGACCTTGGGCTTGCCCTCCATCGCGCGCGGCACGGCCACCATTGACGCATCCGCGCGATGGCATGTGCCGAAAGCATCGTTCACATACACATCGCCATACGCCGCGAGCGTGCGTGCGAAGTCCGCGTCGCCCTTCTGCTCTGCCTTGTGAAATCGAAGATTCTCAAGAAGCACAACACCACCCGGCTCGAGCGACGAAACCGCCTCGGCCGCCGCCTCGTCCACGCAATCTTGGGATGGAAACACCACAGGCTTGCCAAGCAACTCAGCCAGATGCTCCGCCACCGGTTCGAGCGAGAACTCCGCCTCATATCCCGAACCCTTGGGCCGCCCAAGATGGCTCATCAGCACGACGCTGCCGCCGCGATCCAGCACGCTCTTGATGGTTGGGATGGCCGACCTCATCCGGCGATCGTCGGAAACCTCGCCGCCGTCCATCGGTACGTTGAAGTCCACGCGAACCAGAACCCGCTGGCCGTCCACGGGGGTCTGGTCGATGGTCCGTGTCGGCATGGGGTGCGCCTCTCGAAAGAATCGCGTAAAAATCAGGCTTCCGAAGCGTCGGTCTGCGCCTTGGCGTCGATCATCTCGCCTACGCGGGCCCGCACGCGGGCGGCCCCGTCCCGGCCGAGTTGGTCGCGCAGGCGGCGCATGCGGGTGGCGATCGAGCCGTCCACCAGCCGGTCGCCGAACCGCAGCTTCAGCCCGCCGATCATGGCCGGGTCGCTGCGGTGATGGGCCACCACGTCCTTGCCCAGCGCCGAAGCCAGGCGATCACGGATGGCACCAAGGTCCGCCGAGCTGATCGGCCCGGCGGTATGCACGTCCACTTCGAGGCGCCCGAACGCCTCATGCGCCTTCGCATGAAAGGCGCCCACCATCGACGGAAGTCGCCCGAGCCGATTCTTATCATTGAGCACCAGAAGGAACGTCAGCGTGCGGTTGCTGATCTTGCCCTCGAAGATGGCGCGAAGCGACTTCGACCGGTCCCGCGCCGGCAGCACCCGAGAGGCCAGGAACTCGTTGAACGCATGGTCCTCGTTGGCCATCGCCAGGATGGCCTCGAGTTCGTCGAGCGTCTCCTGGACGGCGGTGTCGCCGCCACTCTTCTGGCACACCTCGAAGAGGCTGGTCGCGTAGATGTCCGACAGCGCGTCAGGCGGAGATTCAAGTAAGGGCATGGCTCAGGGACTCCAGGTGTAGGGCAAGAAAGTCTTAGTTGTCCGCCGCCTTGCGACCCGACTCGAACTCACGCAGCGCCTGCTCGACCAGCCGTGACTGGTCCTGCTCGCTCACCTCGCGTTCGAGAATCTTCGTCGCCATGAGCGTCGCCAGACGGGCCGCCTCGCCGTAGAGCTCGTTCACCGCCACGCGGGTGGCCGCGTCGATGTCGCGCTGGGCGCGCTCCCTCATGCGGCCGATCTCGGCATCGGCCTTGGAGCGGAGCTCCGCGGTGAACTCGGCCTGGCGCGCCTTGGTCTCCGCAAGAATGCGCTGGGCCTCGCTGCGAGCCTCGGTGAGTTGGCTCTCGTACCGCTCCTTCATCGCGTCGGCCTGGGCCAGCGCGCGCTTGGAAGCCTCGAGCCCCTCGAGGATCTTGCGATCACGCTCCTCGAGCCCCTTGACGATCGGCGGCCAGGCAAACTTCCAAAGGATGAAGAACACGATGCCGAACACCAGGAACGTGGCCAGCATCATCGGCACGCCCTGCTTGATCCCGGGGATCACCGTGCCCTTCTGGGCTTCATCGGCGGCCAGAGTGAGAGCCGGGAGGGCAAGAAGCGCCAAGGTCGCGCCTGAACTGAACAGAGAACGTCGCATCGCGACCTCCTGGGCGCGCACGGATGGTCCCGGCGCGCCGTGGCGGGGCAAACTTACTTGATGAGGACGACCAGCAGGCCCACCAGCGCGCCCACGAGCGTGGCACCCTCGATCAGGCCGGCCGCGATGATCATGTTCTGGCCGATGGCGCCGCCCGCCTCGGGCTGGCGGGCAATGGCCTCAACCGCACCCTTGCCGACAAGGCCGATACCGATGCCGCCACCGATCAGGGCGATGCCGGCACCAATGGCCGCCAGACCGTAATAGGTGAAGTTGCCGTCGCCTTCGGCCTGAGCCATGGCGAGGGCGGGGCCGAACACGAGCAGGGCCGTCGTGGCCAGGGCGAAGTTCTTGGTCATCGTTTCTGCGATCCTTTCTGGAACGGTTCCGGCAAGTGCCGGCAACCAACAAACGGGTGTACTCGTGAAAAGCGGTCCTCGTCGTCAGACGGGCGAGGCCGCGGTCGGAACGTCTTGGTCGTAATGCTCGTCCACATGATGGTGATGATCGCCGTGGTGGTCGAGCAGGCCGATGAACACGGCCGTGAGGAACATGAAGATCAACGCCTGAAGGAAGCTCACGAACACTTCCAGCAGGAAGATGAACGTGGCCATCAAGATCACCGGAATCCACAGGACAATCGCCACCACCAGGCCCATGCCCGTCCCCAGAGCCGCCGTGTCGCGGGCGATCATCTCGAAGAACACGAACATGACCGCCAGCAGGATGTGGCCGGCCGTCATGACGGCGAACAGACGCAAGGCCAGCGCGATCGGCTTGATCAGCGTGCCCATGATCTCCACCGGCACCATGATGGGCCACAGGAAGACCGGGGTGCCCGCCGTCAGGTGCTTGGCGTACTCACCCACGCCCAGCCGCATCACACCGGCGATGTTGATCACCAGACCCGCGATGATGGCCAGAGCGCCGGTGACCCAGATGCTCTGCGTGGCCGTGCCGCCGAAGGGCGCGACGTGCAGGTCCTTCCACTTGTTGCCCACCAACCCCGCCTCGTAGGCGTAGAAGTTGATGAACATGTTCACGTCAAGCAACGGGATCATGCCCAGCATGTTGTTGATCAGGATGAAGAAGAACACGCACAGCAGGTACGGCAGGAACTTATCGGTTCGATCGCCCAGCACCGGCTTGATCATCATGTCGCGCAGCCCGACGATGAGCACCTCGACGACCTGGGCAAACTTGCCCTTGGTCAGGTAGCGGGCCTCGCCCAGGTTCTCGGGGCCGGTCTGGACCCGCTTGGCCAGGAACAGGCCGATCAGGAGCATCAACACGCCGGAAATCACGACGTTGGCCGTCGCCGATGACCAGATCCACCAGCCCCCGACATTCCAGAAGGGGTGCGCGACGATGTGGTCGACCGGGCTGGGCAGGGCGTTGGAATCGGCCGCCGCCAGCAGGGGAGTCAGAGTGTCCAGGCC
>CAYGTM010000270.1:0-3780 GCA_964352795.1 uncultured Phycisphaera sp. | reverse complement strand
ATCGTGGCGCGGGGCGTGATCTTGCCCGTCTTGCCGACCTGGTGTTCCACGCCCAACATGACCGTCGTCGCGCGCTCGGCGGCGTACTTGTACGCGATGGCCCAGCGCGGGCTCTTGCTGGTCACGCCCAGCGCCGCCTGCTGCTCGAAGCGATTCACGCGCACCACCATGCCGTCGGTCAGATAGTCCAGATCGTGCCGGTCCTCGGCGAACCGCTCGATGGCGGCCAGCACCGCATCGGCGTCGCGCGCGGTGGTGGCCATCGGGCTCACCGCCATGCCCATCGCCTTGATGGTGCCCAGAAAATCGGTAAACGAATCGGCGAAGCCGTCGTCGACCTCGCCCCGTCCATGCGCAACGAACCCGAGTTTGCGATGGGCCGCCACGGTGGGGTCGAGCATCTTGATCGTGCCCGCCGTCGCGTTGCGCGGGTTCATCAGCGGGGCCTCGCCCGCCTCGGCCCGCTCGCGGTTGATGCGGGCGAACTGGGAGAGCGGGATGAACAACTCGCCACGAATCTCGAGCACGTCGGGCAGATTCTTCTTCGGCGCGTCGAGCCGCAGCGGGATGGCCCGCACCGTGCGCGCGGCGTGCGTCACGTCGTCGCCTCGCGTCCCATCGCCGCGGGTCAGCGCGTACGCCAGTTCGCCCTTCTCATAGCGCAGGCTGACGGCGACGCCGTCGATTTTGGGATCGCACACGAAGCGGTCCGCCTCCGCCTTGGGCCAGCCCTTGTCTTTGAGCGTCTTGGTGACCCGCTCGACCCAGGCCCGCACCTCGCCCTCGTTGTAGGTGTTGTCGATGCTCATCATGGCGACGGCGTGGTCACGGGTGACGAACCCCTCGATGGGCTCGCCGCCCACGCGCACCGTTGGGCTGGCGGGGTCGGCCAACTGGGGGTGCCGCGTTTCGAGGTCGGCCAGTTCGTGCAGCAGCCGGTCGAACTCGGTGTCGCTCATGATGGGTTCGGCGTCGGCGTAGTACGCCCGGTTGGCCCGCGTCAACAGGCCTCGCAGTTCGGCGATCCGGGCTGGTTCGTCGGCCTGTGGTGATCCCTGTGGCATGATGATCCCAGCATAGTGGGGCAAGATGAGGTACGATGCCCCGTGCCCGAGGCAACCATCATCGACGGCAAGGCTCTGGCGGCCCAGTACCGCGACGAGATCGCGCGCCGGGTGGCCGCCCTGAACGCCCAGGGCCGACCCGTGCGCCTCGACGCCCTGCTGGTCGACGACGGCGACAGCGCCGCCCGGCAATACGCCGACAGCCAGCGGCGGACCTGCGAGACCCTTGGCATTGCCTACCGCCTGCACAGCCTGCCCGCCAGCGCGGGCTTCGACGACATCGCCGGCCGCGTGCTGCTGCTGAACACCCAGGACAGTTGCCACGCCATCATGGTGCACATGCCCATGCCGCAGGGCGTGGACCCCTACGAGGTGCAACGCCGCATCGATCCCGAGAAGGACGTCGAGGGCGTCAACCCGGCCAATATCGGCAATGTCGTCTACGGCCGGAGCAGCCTGGCACCCTGCACGGCCCTGGCCACGCTCCGCATGGTGCGATCCACCGGCGTCGAGCTGCGCGGCGCGCGCTGCGTGGTGGTGGGGGCGGGCGATGTCGTGGGCAAGCCCATCGCCGTGCTGCTGATGAGGCAGGAGGCCACCGTCATCAGTTGCAACGTGCATACCACGGGCATCGAGGAACTCACCCGGTCGGCCGACGTGCTCATTGCCGCCGCGGGCGTGCCCGAGTTGGTCAAGGGCGATTGGATCAAGCCCGGCGCGGTGGTGGTGGACGTTGGGGTGAACCGCGTGCAGCACGACGATGGCTCGACGCGCACCGTGGGCGACGTGGCTTTCGATGAGGTCAGGAAAACGGCAGCGTTCATCAGCCCCGTGCCCGGGGGCGTGGGACCGATGACCGTCGCCATGCTGCTGCGAAACGTCGTGGCCGCCGCCGAGGGCGGCGCGAGCGACCTCTGATTGCTTACGGGCAGCCCGCGTCGAACTCGTTCTGGAATGCCAGGAAGTCGAAGATCGTGAGCGAGCCGTCGCCATCAAAGTCGGCCAGCGGATCGCCCGCGTCGAACAGGTTCTGGAAGGCCAGGAAGTCGAAGATGGTGAGCGAACCATCGCCGTCCAGGTCGGCGCGGCAGGCGTCGCCCGACACGACGCGGATCGCGCCGGTCATGCCCCGGTGCCCCGTGATGCGGCAGGTGTAAAAATAGTTCCCCACGTCACCGACGCCGGGCGTCCACTCGATGAAGTCGTCGGTGGGCGCGGGGTCGGCGGTGAAGTCGGCGATGGGTTGGAGCGTGGCCGCGTCGATCACGGCACCGTCAAAGGTCGTGCGCTCGAACATGCCGTCGCTGCCGACGAAAACAAATGTGTAAATCTAGATGAAAAACGTATCATAAAAAAAAAAAAATCGGAAGAGGTACGTCTGGCCCGCGATGAGTTCGAGGGTGGGGTCGTTGGTCACGAACATGCCGCCGGCATCGGCCCAGTTGAACACAAAATCGCTCGCGCCGAGGTTGCCCATTGTGAACTCCACGCCGCTCTCGACGCGGAACACGTCGGGCCCGAGTGGGGTGGTCTGGGCCAGGGCCTGGGTGCCGCAAGCGGCGGTCAGCATCGCCGAAATGGTCAGGGTGCGGGTGTGCATCTCTCGAATCTCCATTCTTGTGTGAAGGGTCACATGTGAACTAGGTCGCTCTCAACGCATGGCGTTGCACGGTGCGCAGCAAAAAAAATCCCACGCCGTGGTCGTCCCTATTCGCGTTGGGGTCATCCAGCGATCAACCAAATCGGCTGAGCAGTTCCCGAATCTTGGGCTGGCGGTGCTCGATCTGGAGGCTCTTGCGGAAGTGCTCCAAGGCCTGCTGAAGGGCCGTGGTGTCGGAGTTATTGCTCCACAGGAACTGGTTGAGCTTGTAGACGCCCAGGCCGTTCAGGGCCGGATAATGCTTGGGATCGATCTCGAGGGCCCTTGCAAAGCTGGTCTGGGCCCCGTCGTACTCGCCCAAGCGGAACATGGCCGCCCCACGGCGCTCCCAGGCCAGGGCCGTCTCGCTGGTGCGGAGCAACTGGTCGATCACGTTGACCACCTGCGCGTCCTCGCCCAGGGCCCGCAGGCTCTCGGCCAGGTTCACCAGAAGTTCGGGGGAGATCGGGTCGACCAGTTCGGCGGCCTGCTGGTACTCATCAACGGCGCGGCGGTGCTCGCCCATGGCCGCATAGATCGAGCCCAGGTTGATCCGGGCCGGGGCGCTGTTGGGGTCGATAAACACCGCCCGCTCGGCAAATGGGCGCGCCAGGCGGGGCTCTTCGGCCTGCATGTACGCCACCGACACGTTGATGTTGGCCAGGGCGTCGGTGGGGTCGAGCTCGAGCGACGTGAGGTACGCCCGGATGGACTCGCTCACGCGACCCAGCACCTGGAGCGCGCGGCCGCGCTCGAAGTGGATCCTGGGGTTGTTGGGGTCGAGCCTGAGAGCCTGAGTGAATCGCACCTCGGCCATGCCGGCGTCGTTGAGCAGCATGTGCTGCTTGCCCGCGCCGATGTACGCGCGGGTCAGCAGGGGGTTGAGCTCGATGGCCCGCTCGAACTCGGCCAGGGCGGCCTCGGGATCTCCCAAGCGGACCTGGGCCACGCCTTGGTCGGCGGCGTCGTTGGCCGCAGTGAGTTGGGCCTGCTTCTTGGGCGAGGGGCCCGAGCCACACGCCGTCAGGCACAACCCAGCACCAACCATGACCGCCACGAGGGCCGCCTTGGTCGAAG
>CAYGTM010000269.1:0-3788 GCA_964352795.1 uncultured Phycisphaera sp. | reverse complement strand
CGGATGTCCGCGTTCGTGGGGACCGCGGTGCGGCGCCGGGCCGCGTGGCGAGGTCGGCCAGGATGAAGCCTCGCACCCCGGGATCACGATCCCCACCATGCCCGTCGCCGCCAGTTTCGCGGGCAATGCGCCGGTTTGTGCCTACCAACGGCCTCCGCGTCGCGTCAGGGCCGATTTGGTCGGGCTGGGCATCAGGAACTTCCGCATTGGGCATGGCGGGCACGCCTTGTCGCACGCGGGCAAGTCGGGGGTCAAAACTTTGCCGCTTTCTTGGGCTCACCCGGTTCGGATCACGGGTTGGCGGCCACGCGGGCCATCCCGCGGGAGCTATACTGCCCTTCGCGCTCCGCCGAATGGGCGGGCGCGATCGCCCTCGCGCGCCCTGGCGCGAGAGAACCGCACAACCGCACGCCCCTGGCCTCCCGGAGCCCCATCATGGCCGACACCGCACAGGTGGACATCTTGAAGAACTACACCGTCACCGATAGTGGGCCCAGCCGCAAGCGGCTGGAGATCGAGGTGGCCGCCGACACGGTGGACGAGCGCCTGCGCACCTCGGTCGACACGCTGCTCGAAGAGGCCGAACTGCCCGGCTTCCGCCGCGGCCGCGTGCCCAAGGCGCTGGTCGAAAAGCGTTTCGGTGCCAACATCAGGAGCGAGGCCCGCAACCAGATCGTGGCCGAGGCCTACCAGCAGGCCATCGAGAAGAGCGGGCTAAAGGTCATCGGGGATCCCTTCGGTGCCAAACTGGCCGACATCGAGCTCGAGGCGGGCAAGCCGCTCAAGTTCGGTCTGGATGTCGAGGTGCAGCCCGAGTTCGACCTTCCCAAGCTGGAAGGGTTCGAGCTCAAGCGGCCCATGCTCGAGGTATCCGACGAGCGCGTCGATGAGGAACTCACCAAGATCTGCCTCAACGAGGGCACCCTCGAGAGCCACGACGCCAGCGAGAAGGGCGACTACCTCACCGGCAACGCCAAGATGGTCGACCAGGACGGGGCCGAGCATTACAACATCGAGGGCGCGGTCGTGCAGACGCCGCCCGACGGCGGCAAAGGCATGATCCTGGGCGTCATGGTCGAAGACCTGGGCAAGCAGCTTGGCCTGCCCAAGCCGGGCGAGACCGCCTCCATCAAGACCAAGGGCCCCGAGCAGCACGAGGTCGAGGCGATCCGCGGGAAGGATCTCACGATCACCTTCGAGGTGACGGCCATCGACAAGATCGTACCGCTCGACCGTGCAGAACTGGTCAGCCGGTTCGGCTTGGCCGACGAGGCCGAGCTCAAGGGCCGCCTGCGTGAGCGGCTCGAGCAGCGCACCAAGGTGCAGCAGGCCACGGCCCTGCGCCAGCAGGTGGCCCGCCACCTGCTCGAGAAGGTCGACTTCGAGCTTCCCGAGCGGCTCACGGCCCAGCAGGCCGGCCGCGCGATGGAGCGCCGCCGCATGGAGCTGATGTACCGCGGCATGGACGAGATGGAGATCGAGAGCCATGTGGCCCAGTTGCGGGCCGCGTCGGCCGCCGAGGCCCGGCAGAACCTGAAGCTGTTCTTCGTGCTCAACCGCGTGGCCGAGGACATGGACATCCAGGTGACCGAGGCCGAGGCCCGCCAGCGCGTGGCCGAGATGGCTTTCGAGCGCGGGGCCCGCCCCGAGCCGTTCTTCCAGGAACTGGTCCAGAGCGGCCGCATCCAAAGCGTGTTCCTCCAGATCCGCGAGCACAAGACGCTGGACGCCATCATCGAGAAGTCCAAGGTGACCGACGTGAAGGCCGAAGACTTCGACGAGAAGGGCGTCGAAGCGACGGCCTGAGCTGCGGCCTGCCGTTGAGAGATCTGAACCGACCGCGTGCGTGAGCACGCGGTTTTTGTTTTAGGTTGAACGCGGAGGGCTCGGAGGGAAGACTGGACGGGAACGGATGGCTGCGGGCGCGCCAAGGATGGACCGTGCCGTCAGTGATTCATCAATCCGACTTGCGGAGCATTGCCTGATGGGCCTCGGGCTGCGGTATAGCGACGATCGCGGGGGAACGTTGCGCAGCAAGCCCCCCTTTGCCCGCAACGCGGCAAGACATGCGCGCGTCGAGCGCCGCTCGGCGGCGCGACACCTTCGGCCGCTGCGAGTATTCTCTGTTTCGTGCTTCTCGCTGATGTGCGTGCTGATCGCCGGTGCCTATCTCTCGCCCGCGTTGCTGCCCGGCCGCCCGTCGCAAGTCCTCATGCTCGTGCTGCCCATCGTCATCATCGTGGCCGTCACGCTCGTGCTGACACCTTGGCTGAGGCCGATGGGCTGGCGGCTGCATCGACGGGGGCTGCTGGGCCTTGGCCTATGCCCCGGATGCGGATACCAAGTTGCAAAACTTGCCACCGAACCCGACGGCTGCCGCGTGTGCCCCGAGTGCGGGGCGGCGTGGAAGCTCGACGCCCCCGCGTCCCCTCCGCCTTCGTGACCTTCGCGCCCTTCGCGTTCAAAGTTCGCAAGGCCGGCGGCTCACGCCACCGGCTCGGTGGCGGGCACCATCGCCTGGGTCGCCATCAGCGGCCCGCTCACGCGCTCGAAGTCTTCCTTGGCCAGGCACACCGTGCGCCAGCGGGCGCTGCGGACCTTCATGTGGGCGGCGTAGGCCTCGGCGTCGATGGCGCGAAGGGCGTACCAGCGGTCCTTGAACATCCAGCAGTCCTCAAAGACGGCGGATGGATACGCCGGCGGTTCTTCGGCGCACTCGTACACGAACACGAAGCACGCGACATACTCGTGGCCGAACATGGCGCGCCAGCGGCGCAGGCTGTCCACGTCGTCGTCGGTGACCCAGTTTTCCAATCGAGTCGACCCGACGGGCAGGCGGCGGCCCTTGAGTTCCACCAGCAGGTTGGGCGTGCCATAGAGGACGTAATCGAACGCCTTGAGCGTGCGCTGCTGGCCGTGGTGGAGCGTTCGGAGGGTGGCCTGCTCACCCGGCAGGATCGCGCGGCGGGCCTCGTCGACGGCGACGTATGGCACGCCCCGCTCTGCCAGCATGGCGGTGAATGCTCGCTCGTAATGGACCTGGCGGCGACCCATGATACGGGATGATAGCGATGTGTTCGGGAGGAAGGGCACGCGCCAGGCCGAGATCGTGTGACGGGCGGCCCGTGCGAGCTCGAATCCTCACGCCAGCCAGCGCCCGCCGTCCAGGCGGATGACCTCGCCGTTGACGTAGGTGTGGTCGAGGGCCAGGGCCGCGACGAGTTTGGCGGCGTCTTGGGGCGTGCCGGCGCGTTGCAGAGGGACGCGCTTGAGATAGGCGTCATGAGCGGCTTCGTCACTCTCGTAGCCGGTTTGCGGCCAGGCGACCACGCCTGGCGCGACGGCGTTGGCCCGCGCGTGCGGGGCGAGCTCGCGGGCGAGCGTGCGCACGAGTTCGGCCAGGGCGGCCTTGGACATGCTGTAGGCGGCAAAGTGCTTTCGCGGGCGGCCAAGCGCGTGGATGTCGGCCATCGCCACGACCGCGCCGCCGCCTTCCATCGTCGAACCGGTCAGCATGGGGGCCAGGGCGGCGGTAATGAGCAAGGGGCTTCCCGCGTTGACGGCGTAAAGGTCGCTGGCGTGCTTCCAGCTCATCGGCTCACCGTCTCTGGGGTGGGTCTGGCTTTCGTCCGATGGGACACCGAACTGATCGAGCGGTGTTGGGAAGTACGCCGAGGCGTTGTGCACCAGCACGTCAAGGCGGCCGACCTCGGTGGCGATTTCCAGGCACGCTTGCGCGGCGGCGTCGGGGTTCGTGAGGTCGCACTCGATGGGCCGGGTGCGGACGC
>CAYGTM010000268.1:2538-3797 GCA_964352795.1 uncultured Phycisphaera sp. | reverse complement strand
GCCTTGCTTACGACCTTTCGCGCATGGCCCCCGCCAAGGGCGTCGTGGTGCGCGAGGGTGCCAGGGTCGCCGAGAGTGCCGTGCTCGACGCCAGCGGCGGTGCGATCGTCATCGGCGACAACGCGCGCGTCGGCCACCACGCCGTCATCTTCGGCCCCGCATCCATCGGCCCGGGCTCGACCGTCGTCGAGCACGCCACCATTCGTGCCAACACCGCCATCGGCCCGGTGTGCAAGGTCGGCGGCGAGATCACCGGCGTCATCTTCCAGGGCTATACCAACAAGGCGCACGAGGGCTTCCTTGGCGATTCATACGTTGGCAAGTGGGTCAACCTCGGCGCCGGCACCACCAACAGCAATCTTCTCAACACCTACGGCCCCGTCGTCGTCGACCGCCAGCGCACCGGCGAGACGTTCATGGGCTGCATCCTGGGCGACCATGTGAAGACCGCCATCGGCACGCGCATCATGACCGGTGCCGTTGTAGGCACGGGCACGATGTGGGCCGCCAATACGGCCATCGGTGGCCGTATCGCCCCCATGCGATGGATCACCGATGCCGGCGAGAAGCCCTATCGCCCCGAAAAGTTCCTCGAAGTCGCCACGGCGGTCATGGCCCGGCGCGACAAGCGGCCCACGGAAGCCGAACAGGCAAGATTGAGCGAGTTGGCCGAGAAATAAGCCTTGCATCGCCCGGGCGACTGTGGTACATTATCAGGAACCACCCAGGGGAGCCAGCTATGCGAACGATCGCCGCCACCGTTCTCGCCGCCACCGCCGCCGCGTGTGCACAGTCCGGGTTGTACACCATCGAGGTCCGGGTCGATCGGCCGGTGCTCGAGCCGGGAGAGCTCGCGCGTGTTGTGCTCGCGCCTACGTTCGATACCGGGCGAGACTGGGCGATGGCTGTGGTCGGTTTCGATCTCGTGGCACCGAGGATGGGGCAGGGCATCTCCGACCTCTCGGGAATCGCGCCGTGGAGCATTTCTTCCGCGGGTGTGCTGGTGTACTGCGACATCGGCGTCTGCGGCTTCCTCGCCGGCCAGCTCAATTTTCCGTCCGCGGGCATCTACGCCGATCCGAGCAGTCCGCTGCCAGCTTTCGGGTTTACATATACGGCGCAGGATGTCTCCGAGCCGACCGAAGTCATTTTCCAAACGCAAACCGATGCATTTCGCGTCTATCCCAGCCGCGAAAGCAGCGAGTCCGCCTCGCGCCTCGACGAGTTCACCGAAGGCAGCGCCACCATCCTTGTCGTGC
>CAYGTM010000268.1:0-2528 GCA_964352795.1 uncultured Phycisphaera sp. | reverse complement strand
TGTCGTGCCCTGCCGCGCCGATTTCGACTTTGACGGCGAGCTGACCATCTTCGACTTCCTCGCCTTCCAGAATGCCTTCGTGACCGGCGATCCGCTGGCCGACTTTGATTTCGATGGCGAGTTCACGATCTTCGACTTTCTGACCTTCCAGACCCGCTTCGATCAGGGCTGCTGAACCCCCCAAATCGCACTCAGGAGTGAGTCCGGGGCCCTACCCTGCCTCATGCATCTACGACACAGCGACCACGACCACGGGCCCAAAGAGGTCCCCGTCAAGTTCATCCTCGAAGACCCCGAGAGCCTCACCGGTTCCGAGCGCAAGGAATGGGAAGTGCTGGCCGCCAAGGGCGAGCATCTGCTGGAAGTCGCCATCGACAATGGCATCAATATCGAGCACGCCTGCGGCGGCGTGTGCGCCTGCTCCACCTGCCACGTCTACGTCGAAAAGGGCATGGGTGAGGTCACCGAGGCCACCGAGGCCGAGGAAGACCGCGTCGAGGAAGCCCCGGGCCTCCAAATGAACAGCCGCTTGAGCTGCCAATGCGAGATCGAGGGCGACGGGCCCATCGTGGTCCGCGTGCCAGCCTGGAACCGCAACGCGGTCAAGGAAATCCCGCACTAGCGATCGTCGTGCTCACTCCTGACCACCAGGTCCCGCACCGCGATGGCGGCCCAGGCGATTTGCAGCACGAAAGGGGGCCAGGCCTCCTGGGCGTAGCAGATCGGCGCGATCATCGCAGCGGCGAGAAGGTTCAACCCGGCATATGTCCGAGGCCGTAGCCGCAGGCGGAGGAAATACGCCCACAGCAACACAACCATGCCGATCCAACCGAGCCAGGCTAATGGGCTAGGCATCGTCGGCCACCCCTTGGTCTACCTCATACTTCTCGGGCTCGTACTGTTCCCTCGCCATCTTGAGCATCGCTCGCAACAGATCCTCGGTGATGGGATACTTCACCCGCATCCACAACCGACCGCTCGCGTGCGCCGATTGTTGCGGCTCTCGCTCGTCGATGGTGAACATCTCCTTGCGGATTTCAGGGTGTTTCTGACCGGCACGGGTGATCCAGACGACCTTCTCGTTGAACGAGATCGGAATCCACCGCAAGGGCCAGAAACGGACACGCTTAAGAAGGGCGTTGTGGTACCCGCTCCCGCCACAATCCTCATCTTTCGACAGGGCCAGGTTGCGGAAATCTCGCCGCAGCCGCCCCATATGGCCATCAATGTCCCGCATCCAGTTCAGCAGAATCTCGATCTGCATCACCTGCTTTCGAACCTCCGACTGCTCGGGTTCGTCCATTGACTGCCATCGAGGATCCTGATCGATCCTGGCCTGAGGGGAGGCAACACCTCCACCTTCCTCGTCACTCGCCAGGCTCTTGAAGAACTTCTTTACGGCACGGCGTGAGGGGTAGTAATAGTTGAATGTTGCTCCTCGATGAGCCGCTTCGAGCACTTCTTGTCGGACGACATGGTGGTCTCGCTCCAGCGGGCTGGGCACGAAGACGAGGGTGTGAATGTCGCCTTCGTCGAGTGTCTTGATCTCGTTCAGGACACGGTTTAGGTACACATCGACCGTTTCCTCGCGCGCAAGTGGCATCGACTCAACTACTTCGCGTATTCCTGAAAGGGCGTCGAGGATCTTTGGATTCAAGAACCGTGCCGAAGACTCGTTCGACGGGCGATTGTCCGGGTACGCCTCGGCCAGCACGCGCCGAAAGTATGGCTCGCTGACGCCGAGCATCCGTCGGAGCTGATCGTCAGTGAGTTTCAGCGATCTTGCCCAATCAATGGCTCCTCGAGCCCGTGTCCTCTCATTGCCTCGTTCCATTCGGGAGAGACCTCGCCAGTCCGGTCTTGTCGGGGAGCGATGATAAACCGGCAGGTATATTTTATCCTGCCGCGTCGCTTGCATGTACCAGAATATGTAAAGAATGCGCGAATTCGCGCCTTGATATCATTGATGTGTGAATGTATCGTGAATCGGTCATTCTGCCGCAACCTGACAATTCCGTCAAGCGAAACTGAATTGGTACACACAGGGTCGAGCGACGGTTTGGAACGGCTCGCTCGATCCTGGGAGGGCACCGACCATGACAACCGCCATCCTCGCCGACGCCACGATTACCGACGCTGCCATCAAGTTCGTGGCCGCAGTCTTCGCCGTGATGATTATCTGGATGAGCCACCCGATCGTCACGGGCCTGATCGCCGTCGTGTGGCCCCAGCCGCACCTGACCATCCTTTACAAGGATGGCCGGCCCGCCGCTGGGCTTCGCGTCAGCAACCACCGAGGGTCAACGCGCACCACCGACCGAGACGGCCAGATCAAACACCCCAAACGCGCCTGGGTAAAGCAAGGCACGACCCTGAACATCAACTGCAGCGGCCGTGTGTACCAGGTTAGGGTGCGGCTGGATAAAGACGGAAATCCCAAGCCGACTATCCTCGACGAATAAAGTGTCGTTTCACGCCGTCGCCGCGATCGCATCGCCGACCGGGCCCCGCATCGCGGGCAAACACGG
>CAYGTM010000267.1:0-3801 GCA_964352795.1 uncultured Phycisphaera sp. | reverse complement strand
CCGCCGGGATCGCGCGAGAGCACATCGAGCCGGCCTCGCTGCCCTACCGCGTGGCGATGGCCGAGGCGGCAACGAGTCTGGCCCACGCCGGACGATTCGAGGAGGCCCGCGAGTACGCCCTGGCGACGATGGCGTCGATCGAGGCCGCCATGGGCGAGTACCACTACGAGGCCGAGCGGTACGCCTTCTTCCTGTCCCAGATCTGCGAGCGGGCCGACATGCTGGACGAGGCGGCCCGGTGGTACGACCGCAACCGGCTGCTGCGTTTCCATGTGGCCGGCCCGGGCGAGATGCCCAGCCTGCTGAGCACGATCGAGGACGCGTTGGAGTTCTATGGGGACAAGCCGGCGGCCCTGGATCGGCTGGTCGAGCACGCCGGCACGCTGACGGACACCAACCCGCCGCACACGGCCTTTTTGGCCAACGCCGGGCGGCTGCTGGCCCACGAGGGAGATCCGCGAGCTGCGGACCTGCTCGCCCGGGCGTTTGGGGCGTTTGACCCGGCCAACGACGACCAGCGGTCAGCCGACCTGCTCGAGCGGCTGGACCAGTCGCTACCGGCCTATTACGAGGCCCGGGGCGAGCTCGACGAGGCCGAACGCTGGCGGACCCGGCTGGCCGAGGCCCGGAAGAAACTTTGATCGGGGCGTTAGGCGCGCCTGGCGGCGTTCTCGTTTGGAGTGATAGGGGCGGCACGAGCCGGCCCTGTAACCCGCAACGCGAACCACGCGCAGGAGCACGCCATGATTCGTCCGACCGTTCCGACCGTTCCGACCACCGCCGCCCTTCTCACTGCCCTTGCCGGTCTCTTGCCTGCTGCGGCCCTTGCCCAGGAGCAGACCATCGAGACGCGGGCCATGTTCGCCGCTTCGGGCCGGTCGATGTGGGCCAGCGGCACCAGCTTCGTGTACGACTACGGCCGCGACTTCACCGTTGGGGTCAACACGGGCTCGATGGAAATCAACCCCGCCCCGGTCAGCGCCTCGGGCGTCACGGTCGACACCCGCTTCAGCGTGAGCGCCGCGGCCACCCTGGGCGTTGGCGTGGGCTTCGGGCTCGACAGCGGCACGGTCAACGCCTTCCTCGACTATGACGTCGCGCTGCGAGCGCCCTCCAGCGTGCCGGCGGCCGAGTTCTTCAGCTTCGACGCCCAGGCCGTCATGCGGCCGGGCAGCGAGCTGCGCAGCGTCTCGCCCACGGCCTACGCCAGCCTGGACGGCATCCTGGACCTGACCACCAACCTCTTCGCCGAGGCCCGCGTCGATTGCAGCGCCGCCACGGCCCTGTTCGGCGGCATCGCCCGGGGCACCTTCCAGCACCGCTCGTACCCGCTGGTGGCCGTCGATTTGCGAGAGCCCCTGTTCGGCTTCAACCCCGGCGGCGACGGCCGGTTGTACTGGAAGGGCGTCGATGTCGGCGGCGTGGGCCAGGTCATCCGTATCGGTAACCCGCTGGCGCCCGCGGCCGAGCTGACCATTGGCGACTGGCGGATCGACACGCACGACACCGGCGCCGATGGCCGATTGATCGCCCAGGGCGGCACCACGCTCCTGACCGCCCTCCTGGACGTGGACGCCTCGCTCACCGGCGGGTCGCCCGTCACCGGCGCGGGCATCGACATCAGCATGAGCCGGAACATCCGCCTCCAGACCGGCTATGACGTGATCGATTTCGATTCGATCTACGAGTTGGGCTACAGCCAGCGCTTCGAGGTTTCGCCCGACGTGCTGGTGCGGTTGGACTTCTCGCGGCCGGTCACCATCCGCCAGGCCGACGGCACGACGATGCAGGTTTCCAGCGTGGGCCCGGTGCCGCTGGACGCGTTGCCTCAGTTCGCCGTGGGCGCGGGCCCGGTGGTGGTGACGCCCATGTACGTCATGGACGCGCAGCTTCGCAACGAGACCGATCTGGTGATGGACCTGGACTTCGAGGCCGCCGTCGCCCGCGGGGAGTTCAACTTCTACTTCGATAGTTCGGTCTACGACACCCGCGTGCATCGCACCTTCGGCCCCCTGTGGGGCCGGGAGTGGTCGATCCCCACGCCCACGGTGGGCGTGTACGACCAGACGTTCGACCTGGGTGGCTTCAACACTGTGCGGGGCGCGCCGTTCTCCATCTTGGGCCAGACGCACAGCTTCCAGCGGGCCAACTAGCCTGATCGCTCCGTCGCGGCCCTGCGGCCGCACACTCGCTTGCGTTCGACGCGGGTGCCTAACAACTACAATCGCTCCACCGATCGGCACGCGGTCCCCACGTTCGACGAAGAGAGCCCCCGCATGAACGACACCCCTTCCCACGACGTTCACCATGATGCGGAATGTGGGGGTGAAGGAGAGGCCTCGGCCGCCGGCATCTTGCGGGCGGCCGAGGCATTCGTGGCCGGCGACGCGTCGGTGACCGGCGAGCTCCTGCCCCACGTCTACGCCGAGCTGCGCCGCCTGGCCCACGGGGTGGTCGGTGGCCCGATTCACGGAACGATGCACGGCACCCTCAGCCCCACGGTGCTGGTGCACGAAGCGTTCATCAAGCTCAACGGCCGCGACGACCTGCGCTTTGCCTCGCCGGCGGCCTTCTACGCCTTCACCGCCAGCGTGATGCGCTCGGTGCTGGTCGACCACGCCCGGGCCGCCAAAGCCCAGAAGCGAGGCGGGGGTGCGGGCAAAGTCACGCTGACGGGCGTGCTCGCCACCGAGCAGGGAGCGGTCGCTCCCTCCAATTCCGAGGACGACGCCGCGACCATCCTCGCCCTGCACGAGGCGCTCGCCGAGTTGGCGACGCTGAGCGAACGCCGGGCCCGCGTGGTCGAGCTGCGCTTCTTCGCGGGTCTGAGCGAGGCCCAGGTGGCCGACGTGCTGGGCGTCTCGCGCGCCACGGCCTCGAGCGACTGGCGCTTCGCGCGGGCGTGGGTGCTCAAGAGGATGCAGGAGGCGGGCTAGCGGTAGCGGTGCGGCGGACGCGAACGCGGGCCATTGAGCATCCGCCCGATCACGGTGTATCGCACCGCCAGTTGGTAGCTGCCCAGCAGCGCGCCGGTGGTCACCAGCACGATGAGCGGCATCTTGACCGCCGCGGGCAGGTCGAGGTGGCGCACCAGGACTTGCATGGCCAGCACCAGTGGCAGGTGCATGATATAGAGCCAGTACGATGCATCGGACAGGTACCGGACGCGGCCGGTCACACCCGCCCGCTCGCGGCTCAGGACGAACTCGAACAGGCCGATGAGGCCCAAGATCATGAGCCATGCATACAGCGCCTCGCCGAACACCGCCAACACATGGACGGTGGTGGCGTGCCCGGCCAGGAGGTTGGCCAGCGCCGGCGGCCAGGGCGTCTTGAGGCCAAGTGACATGGCGGGCGCGAGCAGGGCGAGGGCCAGCGGCAGCAGCAGCCACCAGCCGCGACCGAGGCGTGCCGTCGCGCCGCGCGCGGTGAACAGCATCGCGCCCGCGCCGAAGAAGACGGCGTAATACGCCAGCACGCGGGGGATGGGCAGCAGGCCGGCGGAGGTATCCGGGCCGAAGCCCACCTGCGTGCCGCCCGCGTGCATGGGCCAATGGGCGAGCATCGTGAGCGGCACGAGCCACAGCAGGCACGCGGGCGCGGTTGCGAAGATGGTGACCAGGCCCACGATCGTGCGCGGCAGGCGGATGTTCTTGAAGGGGCGCAGGACCAGGACAGCCAGCGCGTACCCCGGCACCAGCCAGCACAGGAACCACAGGAACCACAGGTGGTGGAAGAATGGGATGTCGAACACCAGGCCCCTGGCGACGTGCAGGAGCGCGTTGGGTGGGGGGCTCGTGT
>CAYGTM010000266.1:329-3809 GCA_964352795.1 uncultured Phycisphaera sp. | reverse complement strand
GTCTTGACCTATAGCAGCGGCAACCACGCCCAGGCCATCGCGCGGGCGGGGGCCGATCTTGGCATGGCAACCGTGATCGTCATGCCGACCAACGCGCCACGGATCAAGCTCGACGCGACTGGGCAGGAAATCGCGCGAGGGCACGAGCGTTCGCGCATCGTGTTGTACGACGCGACCACGCAGGTGCGCGAGGAGGTCGGCGGCGCGATCGCCCAGAGCGAGGGGCTGACGATCGTCCCGCCCTACGACCACCCGCACGTCATCGCCGGCCAGGGCACGGCGGCCCTCGAACTGTTCGAGCAGGCCGGAGCGCTGGACATGGTCCTGACCCCGTGCGGCGGTGGGGGGCTCCTGAGCGGGTCGGCCATCGCGGCCAAGGGATGCAATCCCGGCTGCGTCGTGATCGGCGTCGAGCCCGCGGCCGCCGACGACGCGGCCCGGAGTTTTCGCAGCGGCGTGCTGCACACGGTTCGCAATCCCGACACCATCGCCGACGGCACGCGCACGCCCAGCCTTGGTCGGCTCACCTTCCCGCTCGTGCTCGAACACGTCGATCGCTTCGTGACCGTGGAAGAGGACGAGATCATCGCCGCCATGCGTCTGGTGATGGAACGCCTCAAACTCGTGGTCGAGCCCTCGGGCGCGCTCGGGCTGGCGGGATTGCTTCGGTTGGCGCACGAGGAGCCCGGCTCGGTCGCGGGCCGTCGCATCGGCATCGTGCTCAGCGGCGGGAATGTCGATTTGGACACGCTGCCGGGCTTGGCCTAGCGCCGCTTTGCGGGCTACTTGGACACCTTCTTTGCTGTTTTTTTGGTGATTTTCTTGGTGGTCTTCTTCGAGACCTTGGCGTTCATGCCTTGCGGCCCATCCGGCCGCACGCCGTCATAGCGCTCAATGTAGTTCTTGGCCTTGACCTTCTTGAACAGCTTACCGAGCACGTCCAGCGGCACGTCGTCGAGTTTCTTGACGCGGATGCAGGCCTTGCCCATGTCTAGTTTCTTGCCGGTGGCCTTCCAGGCGTCGACGAACCAGCCTCGAATCTCCTCGTCCTGGTAAATACAGAACAGGTAGATGCCGATGTGGTTCTTCTGGCTGGCCACGCTGGCGAAGGGCAGCGGCTGCTTGGCGTCGCAGTGGTAGCCCGCCGGGTAGACGCTGTGCGGCACGAACCACGCCGGCATGCCGTATTGCACGCCCTCGGCGAAGGTCTTGTCGATATTGGCGTTGATCGTGGCGCGGATGGCCTCGACGGCGGTTCGTCGATCCTCGGGGAGGGCCTTGAGGTAGGCCGCGATGGTGGTCGGTTTCGCCTCGGGCATGGCCAGACTCCTGTCAGGACAGCACGCGCTTGATCTCCGCCTCGTCGGTCATGCCGCGGGCGGCCTTCATCTTGGCGTCCTCGATCATGGGCTTGAAGCCCGCGCGCTTGGCGGCCTCCATCAGCATCACGCCGTCGGATCGCTGGGCCGTCAGCGTGCGCAGCTCGTCGTTCATGCGCATGAGTTCGTAGACGCCCATGCGCCCGCGATAGCGCTCGCCCGTCTCCTTCACTTCCTCGGGCGAGGCCAAACGCCGCACCAGCCGCTGGGCCATGACGCCAAGCAAGGAACTCGTGATGAGGAAGGGCTCGACGCCGATGTCCAGCAATCGCGGGATGGCGCTCGGCGCGTCGTTGGTGTGCAATGTCGCGAGCACGAGGTGGCCCGTGAGCGAGGCCTGCACGGCGAGTTGGGCCGTCTCGTGATCGCGCACCTCGCCGACGAGGATCACGTCGGGGTCTTGACGCAGCAGGCTGCGCAGGCCCGCGGCGAACGTCACGCCCCGCTTGGCGTTGACCTGCATCTGGCTGATGCCCTCGAGGCGGTACTCGACCGGATCCTCGATGGTCATCACATTGCGTGATGCGCGGTCGACCATGCCCAGGGCCGAGTACAGCGTCGTGGTCTTGCCCGAGCCGGTGGGCCCGGTGACCAGCAACATGCCGTTGGGCCGGTCGACGGTGCTCTTGAGCTCGGCCTGCATCTCCTGGGTCATGCCCAGGGTGTCCAGGCTGAGCTTGTTCTGGCCCTGGTCGAGCAGACGCATGACCAGGCGTTCGCCGTGGACGGTGGGGATGACCGAGAGGCGGATGTCGACCTTATGACTGCCCACGCGCACGGTGGTCTGCCCGTCCTGGGGGCTATGCCGGTTGGCGATGTCCAGTTCGGTCATCACCTTCAGGCGGCTGCTGATGGCCGAGGCGAGGCTGAGTGGTGGGCTGAAGGCATCGACCAACATGCCGTCGACGCGCAGGCGGATGTTCAGCCGCGTTTCTTCCGGGTGGACGTGCACGTCGCTGGCTCGCCGACGCAGGGCCTCGAACAGGATCATGTTCACGAGTCGGATGACCGGGCCCTGACGCGCGAGGGCCAGCAGGTCGTTGCCCGCGCCGATCGAGCCGGCGGCGCTCGCGATGGCCCGCTCGTCGAGGGGCATCTCCTCGATGATCTCGGTGACCAAGTCCTGGCGCTGCTCGTAGCCGCGGTTGACCAGGCTCTGCACCATGCCGCGTGGCGTGAGCACGAGCCGCAGGGGCATGTTCAGGTGCTCTTCGAGCTGGGCGAAGAACGCCGGCTGCATGGGCTGGGCGGTGGCGACCGTCATGGTGCGCCCGTCGCTGTGGACCCCGCCCACATGCCGCTCGCGCGCCACATTCGGCGGCACCAACTCATAAAACCGCAAGGCGCTCTCGCTGAGCCGGGGTTCGGCCACGAAGGGCAGGCCCGTGCGTTCGGCCAGCAGTTTGAGCGAGCTCTGCTCGTCGGTGGCCATGGCGCTGATGAGCATGTCCCACGGCTCGCTGTCCGAGCCGGGCATGTCTCGGAAGGCGCGCAGGGCGTCGGCGGTCAGGCGGGGGACGCGCAACGCCCGCGCGACGCCCGGCAGCGCGTCGCCCGAGGCCCGTGCTTGGGGGGCGTCGTCCTGCTTGGTCTTGCCGCGGATGGTGAGCTTGCTCATGGTTTGGACTCGGATGGTTTGACCTCGCGTGGAATCCCTTCGCGCTTACGAGCCCGGCTCGACGATCTCGATGCCATACTCGTCGCCGGGATCGGGCTGGCCGGCGGCGGGCGTGAAGTCCCTGGGCATCAGCACCCGCACCATGAACGTCTCGAGCTCGGGCACGTCGTCGTCGAGTTCGGCGATCCGACGCGGACCCTCGGTGATCAACTCGTAGTCGCGGATGGTCGGCTCGTACAGGATCTTGGGCGTGATGAACACATACAGCGTGGTCTTGGACTCGTTCCAGTTCGTATCACTGAACAAGTAGCCGAGGATGGGAATCTTGCCCAGCAGCGGCACGCTGATCTTGGTGTCCGAGTTGTTGTCGAGCGTGATCCCGCCGACGATGATGGTCGAGTCGCTGGGGATCGTCACCGATTCGCTGGTGACCGTTCGTTCCTGGCGCGGGGGGGGGACGCCGTCCGAGCCCGCTCCCACGAA
>CAYGTM010000266.1:0-319 GCA_964352795.1 uncultured Phycisphaera sp. | reverse complement strand
TCCGCGGCGTGACGGTGACCTGCGGGCCGGGCGCCTCGACACGGGCGTAGCCGGGTTGCGTCGAGGTGCCGTCCTGCGAGGTGGTCTGGAAGGGCTGGGCTTCCACGCTCACGATGCTGGCCTCGGTGTTGTTGTCCACCAGCAACTGCGGCGAGGCCAGGATGCGCCCGTTCACGTTGCGCTGGAAGGCGTTGATGACGATGGGCACATAGTTGCTGCGGATGACCGCGGAGGTGAAGCCCAGGAGGCCGTCGTCCACGATGTTGGGGTCGCTGGCGTCGCCCGAAGATTCGGTCAGCCCGAAGTTGGGCTGGAACCG
>CAYGTM010000265.1:0-3832 GCA_964352795.1 uncultured Phycisphaera sp. | reverse complement strand
GGCCCGGGCGGGTCCCGTCGTCGGCGTCGGCGTAGTCGCGGATGGCCTGGGCCAGGAAAGCGGCGGCCAGAGCGCGGTTGGGATCAAGGGCGTCAGCCTCCAGACGTTCGAGCACCAAGGCGATGGGATCGGGCGCGGGAGTGGCCTCGGCGGTGGGTTGGCTCTCTGGCGAGGCGCTCCGTGCCGGGTCTTGCGCCGGCTTGGCCTCTGGTGTGGATGTGGCTTGCGGAGTTTGGGTGTCGGCTGTTGGATTCTGCCAGGGCCGCTGCTGGCCCGTCGGGGTGACCTCTGGGGCGGGCCGGACGTAGGCGGGATCACGATCGAGCGCGCCCGAGGCCAGGTCGTCGGCGGCCCGTCGGGCGGCCTCGGCCAGCGAGTTTCGCTGGGATTGGGCCTCGGTTGTCCTGGCTTGGGTTGGAGCACCCAGGTCTTCAAGCGCGGCGCTGGGGGCGGTGTCTCGGACGGGCGTGGGCGCGGCGCAGCCGGCCAGCATCATGATGATGGCACCGCCGAGCAGCAGCGTTTTCGGGTCGTCCACGGTCGCCTCCTGCGACGGTCGGCACGCGAGAAGTCCTCGCGCGAGCGAAGAAATCTCGCGTCATTGCACGACCACTCCCCTCGCTCGCGCGAGGGACTCATTGTGTCATTACCGGGTATCGGGCCGGCCGCTCAGACGGCTTGCGATTTCGACGCACAGCGTTTCAAGCGTGCGACGGCCGTGGGCCCCGCGCTTCATGGCGGCGTCGGCCTCGCAGGCGCGCTGGTGCAGGCGGGCGGCTCGGATCGGCCCCAATCGACGGGCGGCCCCGACGATCACGCTGCCGCGCTGGGCGGGCCACAGCTTCAGACGCTTGGCGATGGCACCCTCGGGCGTGCCGGCGGCGGCCATGCGGGCGGCGGTGGCCAGCACGCGGGTCAGGTCGACGCACGCCCACATCGCCGGCACGGCCTGGTCGCGGGCGGCGTTGCCCATCCATAACTCGATGTACGCCAGGGCCCGAGCGGGACTGCCCGAGAGGATCTCGTCTTGCAAGGGCCAAGGCGTTTCGGCCTCTCGCGTGGCGTGGACGTGGGTGCGCACGAGGTCGGCGGTGATCTCGGGGGCGCCAGTCGGCCCGGCATCGGTTGACAGCTTGGCCAGTTCGGCATCGAGGCGGGCCAGGTCGGTGCCCACCGAATCGACCAGCAACTGGGCCGCGTCGGCCCGCAGCTTGACCTTATGAAAGGCCTGGGCCCGGCCCGTGGCCCACTGGGCGGCCTGCTGGGGGCCGGCCGCCTCGCAGGCGAAGACCTTGCCGACCTTGTCGACGGCCTTGTCGAGCCGGCCGGGGCGCCAGGTTTCGGCCCGCAGCACGAGTGTGGCCCGGTCATCGGGTGCTTCGGCGTAACGCTCCAGAGCCGGGCGGGTGGCCTCCCTCACGAACTTGTCGGCGTGGTCGACCACCACCAGCTTGTGGACGGGCATGAGGCCAGGGCTGCGGCATTCGTCGAGCACGTCGGCCAGGGTGGCAACCTCGCCGTCGAAGCGGATGGCGTGGATGTCCATGCCGGTGCTGGCGGCAAGGGCCTCCTTGAGCTTGTCGAGAAAGTGCTGGCGGAGGAAGGCGTCGTGGCCCTTGATGATGGCCAGGCGTTCGGTGCCGTCCGGGGCGGCCTTGGATGCTGTCTTGGCGGGGGCGCGCGTGGCCATGATGGGTGACGGTATGCGACCGGGCGGGCTCGGCGGGCGTATACCAGTGCCATGCTGGTGCTGACGGTCATCGAGGGGCCCGAGAAGGGCAAGCGGTTCGAACTGCCGGTGAACGAGCCGCAACTGCTCGGGCGTTCGAGCGAGGCGTTGCCCCTGGGCGACCAGGCGGTCAGCCGCCGGCACGCCGAACTGACCCCCGATCGGGGCGAGTGGTGGCTGCGGGACTTGGAGAGCCAGAACGGGACGCTGGTGAACGGCAAGGCGATCACCGAGCGCGTGCGGCTGCGCACGGGCGACACCATCACGGTTGGGCACACGACGATGGCGTTCGGGCGCTCGAGCATCGTCGATGAGTTCGACATGATCGAACTACTGCGCCCGGGCGAGATGGCCACCAGCGTGGACGCGACGGTGAAGCGCGAGTCCGAGCGCCCCCCCACCGCCGGCGGGAACGGCGCGGGCTCGGCGTCAGAGGAGCACGCGCTCGAATACCTGCGCGTGGTCTACCAGGTCACCGAGCTGGCGGCGAAGTCGATCACGCGCGGGGCCTTGCTGCACGGCTTGCTCGAGCTGATCTTCGAGGAGTTCAAGCCCGAGCGGGGAGTGGTGATGCTGGTGGACGAGGTGGGCAAGCTCGTACCCGCGGCGGTCAAGAATCGTGCGCTGGTCAAGGGCCGCGAAGACGATCGCATCCAGGTCAGCCGGACGATCTTGTACCACGCCGTGCGCAAGGGCGAGGCGGTGCTGTCGACCAACGCGATGACCGACCCACGTTTCGCATCGGGTGATTCGGTGCAGAATCTCCGCATCCGCAGCGCGATCTGCGTGCCGGTGGAGCATCGCGCAACCGTCTTCGGAGCGATCTACATCGACACGTCGGCCAGCGATCAGACCTTCACGAATGAGCAGTTGCGCTTGTTGCACGCCGTGGGCCAGCAGGCGGGCATCGCGCTGTCGAACCTGCACCTGCACCAGGCCAAGTTGCAGACCGAGCGGCTGGCGGCGATGGGCCAAACGGTGGCGAGCCTGAGCCACTCGATCAAGAATATTTTGCAAGGCCTCAGCGGCGGGGCCGACCTGGTGGAGATGGGCCTCGATCGTGAGAATCTCGAGATTTCACGCGAGGGTTGGGGTATCCTGAGACGGAACCTGGATCGCATCGCGGGACTCACCACGAACATGCTTGCATTCAGCCGGCATCGGCAGGTGGAAGTGGAGTTCACGCTGCTTCGACCGTTGATCGAGGACTGCGCGCAGTTGCTCGAAACCGTGTGCGAGCAGGCGGGCGTCGCGCTCATTGTCGACGCCGAGGACGACGTGCCGCCCGTGCCGGTGGACGCATCGTTGATCCATCAGGCGATGATGAACCTGCTGACCAATGCGCTCGAGGCGGTGCCGCAGGGGACGGGGACCATCACGGTGCGGCTGCACTACGAAGAGCCCGACTCTCGCGGGCCGGGCAGCCCGGGCGAGGCGCACATCCTGGTGATCGACAACGGGCCGGGCATTCCCAAGGAGCGGCAGGCGACGATCTTCGAGCCGTTTCAGACCAGCAAGGGCGTGCGCGGCACGGGCCTGGGACTGGCGGTCACTAAGCGCGTGGTCGAGGACCATCGCGGGCGCATCACGCTCGAGAGCGAGCCGGGCAAGGGCTCGACGTTCACCATCGTGCTGCCGGCCGACCCCGGACGTTTGGTGGACCCCTCGGCGACGCGCGGGCCGGCGAAGAAATAGGCACAAGGGCGCATGGCAGAACACCGGGATGTGACCCGGTGTGTGGCATGGAAAGTTGCGTGGCCTATCGGGAGGTGTAGAGCCCGCGTCCCTGCTTCTCGAAGACGTCGGTATTCTTGATGAGCGTCTGGTTGACGATGGTGCGGAAGTTTGGGCTGGTGGTCTTGTAGCCGGCGTCCTGAACAGCCTGGGTGACCTCGGTGACGGTCATGACCTTGCCGGTGAGCACCTGCTGGAGGGCGCCGACGAGGTTGGTGTCGTTGCGGTGACGCTTGCGCGAGCCGCGAGGCTTGGTGGCGCCCTTGCGTGCGGTTTTCTTGGTCGAGGCTTTCTTGGTGGCTTTCTTGGATGTCTTCTTCGCGGTCTTCTTGGTCGCCTTCTTCTTGGCGCGCTTGCTGCTGGCGGCGT
>CAYGTM010000264.1:0-3835 GCA_964352795.1 uncultured Phycisphaera sp. | reverse complement strand
CGTCGGCGTTCGCGTCACCGCGCTGGTAGAGCAAGTACGTCAACCCCTCCCCCACCCACCAGGACACGTTGCCTTCGCGACCATCGTTCTCACCGAGCGATCCCGGCGTGGCGACGGCGACCACCGGCGCGCCATCCTCGATGCCCAGCAGCGCGACGGTCGTGCCGGGTGCCGAGCACGCCTCGAGCATGACACGCACCACGGCTGCGATGCTCGTGCCATCGTTGAGCGACTCGAACTCGTCCAGCCCCGCCAGGGCCGGGTGGAAGCGGTCGGGCTCGGCCCCGGGCAACTCGAGCTCGCCATGCACGACGAGCCCGGCCAGCGGTGGGGGCGCGACCGGCGCTTCGGGTGCCGGCGTGTCCTGCCCGGGCGCTATCGACGCGAGGACCGTGAGGACCGGGAGCAACGCCAGCAGTGCCAATCGCTTCATACCCCAGCATAGAGCCCCGGCGTGGCCCTCTCACTCGGCATCCGCCGATACACTGGCCCGTGGAGACCCCCGCCGGCGAGCCTCAGCGCATCCTCATCATCCGGCCCAGCGCCCTGGGGGATGTCTGTCGCAGCGTGCCGGTGCTGGCCGCCCTGCGGGCCCGCTGGCCCGACGCGAGCATCGACTGGCTGGTGCAGGACGCCTTCGCCGCCGCCATTTCGGCCCATCCGGCCCTGAGCGAAACCGTCGCCTTCCCCCGCCGGGCCTTGTCGCCGCTGGCCCGGCCCGACAAACTCCTCGCGGCCATCGAGTGGGGCCGGGGCCTGCGTCGCCGCCGCTACGACCTGGTGATCGACTGCCAGGGCCTGATGCGCAGCGGCGTGATGACCCTGGCCACGGGCGCGCCCGTCCGCATCGGGGCCGCAGACGCCCGCGAACTTTCGCACGTTGCATACACCCGCCGCGTGCCCGCGAGCAGCGATATGCACGCCGTCGATCGGATGCTGGCGTTGGCCCAGGCCGCGATCGGCACGTTTGGGGCCGCCGAGCCCATCGACGCGCCCGACATGCGGCTGTACACCACCGCCGAAGCGCGCGCGAAGGCCGAACACTCTCTGGCCAGCGCGAACGGTGCGCCCGTCGTTGTCATCGCCCCGACCTCACGCTGGCCCGCCAAGCGCTGGCCCGACGATCGCTTTGCCCAACTCGCCCTGGCCTTGCTCGACCACACCGACGCCACGCTGGTGATCGTCGGCGGCCCGGGCGAGCAGGCCCAATGCGAGCGCACGCGGGCCCTGGGCCATCACAACCCGCGAGTGATCGACATGGTCGGCCAGACCGGCATCGGCGAGCTCATGGCCATCGTCCAGCGTTCGGCCCTGGTCGTCGCCAACGACTCGGCCGTCCTGCACATGGCCGTCGGGTTCGACCGCCCCTCGGTGGCCCTCTTCGGCCCCACGCTCACCGGCCTGGTGGGCCCCTACAAGCGCGAGGCGGACGTGCTCCAGCACGAATCGCCCACCCACGCCAGCGCGCATAAGAACGCCGCGAACGCGCGCATGATGCTTGCGATTGCGGCGGATGAAGCGATCGAGGCTTCGTTGGAGAGGGTTACCCGTTTCGCTGCGCGAAGTCGCGCATGAACCGGGCCAGCGCCTCGCAGCCCGACGGCGGCGACGCGTTGTAAATGCTCGCGCGGATGCCGCCCACCGAGCGGTGGCCCTTGAGCCCGTCGAAGCTGTTCGCCTGGGCTTCCTTGAGGAACGCCTTGTTCAGCTCGTCGCTGGGGCAGTTGAAGGTGATGTTCATCATCGATCGGCTGCCGGCCTTGGCGTGGGGCTTGTAGAAGCCCGCGTCCAGCGCGTCGTAGATGAGCTGCGCCTTGGCCACGTTGCGCCGGGCCATGCCTTCCAGCCCGCCGTTCTCCAGAATCCACTCGAACACCACGCCCATGACGTACACGCCGAACACCGGGGGCGTGTTGAACCGGCTGTCGTTCTCGGTGTGGGTCTTGTACATGCCCATGCTCGGCAGCGTGCGCTCGCAGCGCTCGGCCAGATCCTTGCGCATGATGACCAGCGTCACGCCGCTGGGGCCCAGGTTCTTCTGGGCGCCAGCGTAGATCACGCCATACTTCTTCACGTCGATGGGTCGGCTGAAGATGTCGCTCGACGCGTCGCACACCAGGTACGACCCGGCCGGGCACGCCGGCTCGCCGCTGAACTCGGTGCCGAAGATCGTGTTGTTACTGGTAAAGTGCAGGTACGCCGGCTTGGCCGAGCACTTGAGTTCGGTGGGGATGTGGTCGAAGTTGCTGCCTTCGCTGCTGGCGGCGACGTGGGGCGTGCCGTACAGCTTGGCTTCCTTGATGGCCTTCTGCGACCAGACGCCCGTGTTGATATAGTCGGCCGTCCCGCCCTCGGGCAGCAGGTTCGCGGGGATCATCGAGAACTGCGTCGACGCCCCGCCCTGCAAATACAGCACGGCGTAATCATCGGAAATGCCCGCCAGCTTCCGGCAGGCCGCCTCGGTGCGCTCCCACATGGCGTCGATGACCGGCCCGCGGTGGCTGTGCTCCATGATGCCGATGCCGCTGCCGTCCATGTCCCAGATGTCCTGCTGCACACGGCGCAGCACGGCTTCGGGCAGCACCGCCGGCCCGGCCGAGAAGTTATGCGTGCCGCGAGAATGCTCCGAACCGGTCAGCGTGCCGCGTGTTGCCGATGCCGTCATCGCCTTGATCTCCTGTTGAAATGCCTGGGCAATCCGTTGTCTCTGTCGTAAACGCTCATGCCGGCTCTTCGGCCGGTTGCAGCTCGTTGACCATGTTGATGAACCGGCCGGTCTTCTGATACTCCGTCACGATCCGCACCGTCTCGTCGGCCACGGCCTGCTGGGCCTGGTCGGTCGAGGCACCGCAATGGTGCGAGCAGCACACGCCCTCGCTGGCCAAAGGCGTCTTGAACGCCTCTTCGGGCGTGCCGGGCTGGTTCTGGTACACGTCGGTGCCCACGCGCAGGCCCTTGGTCTTGATGGCATCGAGCAAGGCCGCCTCGTCCACCAGCGTGCCGCGCGCGGTGTTGATGAAGTACGCCCCGTCTTTCATCGCCTTGAAGAAGTCGGCGTCACACATGCCCTTGGTCTCGGGTGCCGCCGCCACATGCACGCTCACCACGTCGGCCCGGCCCAGCAACGTCCTCAGGTCGTCCTGAGTACTGCCGCCGAAACGCACGCCCATTTGCTCGGCACTTTGCGGCGTCAGGCTGCGAGACCAGCCCACCACGTCCATGCCGAAGGCGTTGGCCCGCGACGCCACCTCGCGCCCGATGGCGCCCATGCCCACCAGAAGCAGCGTCAGACCCTTGAGCCCGCGCGCGGTGGCGTATTCCTTCTTGTTCCAGTGCCCGGCTCGCAGCTGGGCATCCTGGGCCGGCAGCCGGCGGTCGCAGTTGATGATGTGGCCCATCGCCAGCTCGGCCACCGCCACGGCGTTCATGCCCGGGCAGTTGCACACCGCCACGCCCTTGCCGCTGGCCGCCGCCGAGTCGATGTTGTCGTGCCCCGCGCCGGCCCGGATGATGCCCTTGAGCGAGCCCTGGCCCACGATGACACCCGCGGGCACCTTCGTCGACCGCACGATGAGCACCTCGGGTGCGTGCTTGGCCAGGGCCCCAGGCAGGGTGTCGGGGCCTAAACCCGGCTCGACCACCACCTCGCACCCGGCCGCCTTGAGGGCCTCGATCCCCGAATCCTCGAACTTGTCGGCAATCAGCACTCGCACCTGGCAGACCTCCTGTGACGCAAAGACCCGCCACAGGGCCCAAGCATCTCATCAATGATAGCGCACCGCCAACAAAAACGGCCCGGCGAAAAGCCGGACCGAGGTAGGATTCAGGGCTAGAG
>CAYGTM010000263.1:0-3850 GCA_964352795.1 uncultured Phycisphaera sp. | reverse complement strand
TCACGATGCTCGTCCGGCCGTTCGCGGCGTTGCCCTTCCACCACTCGTTGAGCCTGGCGAACTCGTCCCTGGGATCCGGCCACCGATAGATCGGCAGCCCGAACGTGCTCTCGATCAGCAGCACGTCGCACGCGACGGGCTGGAAGCGGGCGCAGGTCGGGTTCGGATCCGCTTCGCGGGAAGAGAAGTTGCAATCGCCGGTGACCACCCATGTGCGATCGTCAGCCGGGGCCATACTTTCAAGCACCCGCAGCCGCACCTGCGCCGACCCGAGCACGTGCCCGGCGGGGAAGAACGTCACCTCCACCGCACCGTTCTCATCTTCAACGCGGAAGGGCTCGCCGTACGGATGCCCCTCGATGACCGCGTCCTTACCCATCCGCGTTTGCAGCACGCCGGCCCCGGGCGTCGAGCAGATGTATTTCTCGCTCCCCCGGTACGCATGGTCCGCGTGCGCGTGCGTGATGATCGCCAGCTTCGCCGGCCGCCAGGGATCGATCATCGCCAGGGGTTCGCGCCCGCCCACGTCGACCGCCAGCCCGCCCGGGGCGGCGCTGACCAGTGGCGGGGGCGTGCGAAGGCGCGACATACCTGAGGCTATGGCTGGCATGACCTCGGGCAAGCGGAGTTGTTGCCGTTCGCAGGGATCCGCCCGACGCGTGCGGTCAGCCCTCGATCTGGCGGAGGATCCCCGGATCGCGGATCTCCGAATCCCGCGCCAGCAGCAGCGCCTTGGCCATGACCTCGGCCGTGCGCGGATCGTCGTCGGCGAAGGGCAGGAAGAGACGGCCGCGGTGCTGGCTGTGGACGGCGACGATGTATAAGACCTTGCCGGGCTTGACGCTCGCGTTCGCGCTGCCCAGGTGCAGGGCGTAACTGGCCAGCGCGCCATCGATATGGGCGTGGTGGCCCTCGACCCTCACGTTGTCGAGGTCGAGCAGGCGGGCGGTTTCCTTGAGGAGGGAGGCCCGCATCTCGATGGTGCTCGCGCTGGCCTCGGGGTCGACGCCGCCCATGTGCGCGACCGAGACGACCAGGTCTAGGTCGCGCATGGCCTCGCTGAAGACGATGCCCGGCACGTCGGCGATGGCAAGACGCTCGAATACGTCGGAGCGTTTGCGGAAAGACACGCCGTCGAGCGTGAGCCCCTCGATCTCGGCGGGCGTGTAGAAATGCTCCTCGAAGGCCAGCTCGGCCACGAGCCCGCGATCGTGCCACACGCGGCTGACGCCCTCCTCGGGCTTGAACGCCCAGTTGCGGGCCTTCAAGAGCGCGAGCGCCTGCCGCGGGTTCACCTGGTGGCCGGCGTAGCGCTTGGTGATGTCCGGGGCGTGTTTCGATTTTGCCTTGCTCGTGCCCAGTTCCGTGTCGGTCTTGGGGTACACCTCGCGGAAGACCTGCTTGAACGGCTGCACGCGCTCGGCATCGAAGCAGTCGCGCTGCCACGCGTGCCAGTCGCTGCGTTCGAGCAGTTCGAGCGGGTGGGCGAGGCGGAGCGTGTCGTTCTTGCCCACCGGCTCTCGCGCGTCGTCGTGGGCGCGCAGCAGCTTGCCGGCCTTCTCGGGGTAGCCGATGAGGTTCGTTTTGTCGCCGATGAAGACGAGGCGTTCGAGCATGGGCCGCAGGATCGGGTGGGCCAGCAACTCGGCGAGCTCGCCGCCGGTGAACGAGTCGCTGCGGCACATGGCCTCCTCGAGGCTCAGGCGCATGCGCGAGACCTGGCGGCGTAGCTCCGTAACCCGGCCCTTGAGCTCGGCGAAGGGCTTGTGCTTGCGCAGCTTGGCGGGGATGGCCTTCAGTTGCTTGCCGGCCTTCACGATGGTCAGCTCGGGCGCGCCGGCGTCGTCGATGGCCAGTGTGACGGTGGTTTCGACGGCCTTGCCCTTGATCGTCTCGGTCTTGGTCTCGGTCACGGGCCCCTTGGCCAGGTCGGCGACGGCCTCGGCCTCCATCGCCCATTGCAGGCGGGCGGGGTCCTTGTAGCCCGCGGTGCGGGCCAGGTTCTGCATGGCGATGTCGACGGCCCGGCCCTCGCTGGCCTGCCGCTGGCTGCCGAACTGGCGGCTCTGGCGTTTGTACTCTTGCATCAGCTTGTAGCGTCGCAAGGTCTCGGCCCTGGCGGTCTTCTTCGTGAGCGGGATGAGGCCGAGAGCGCGCAGGCTGTCCTGGTGGCGGGTCTTGTCGATGCGGGCCTCGATTTCGGCGGGCTTGGTCTGCCCGAGCATCGCGGTGGCAAACAGTTCGGCCCGCTTGTGCCCGCCGCTGCTCGAGGCGTACTTGGCGGCCTTCTGCACAGCCTTCCAGTTTTCGCCGCCGAGGGCCTTGTGCGTCTGGTGGAACCACGCGACGTCGACCGCCCCATCGAGCAGGTCGTCGCCGGTCAGGCTGGTGCGTTCGTGGATCTGGGCGTTCCAGATCTCGCGGAACTCGGCGTCACGGAAATAGTCGCTCTGCTTGGTGTGCGCGTGGATCCACCAGGCGGCGTCCTCGAGGCCGGGCATGTTGAGCGCGTGCTCGGCGTGGCGGGCCCATTGCGGCGCATAGATGGCAACCTCGAGCAGCCTCGCGGGCTTGATGCCGTGCTTCGCGTACAACTCGGCGAACGCCTCGACCGAATCGGCCTCGCCCGGCGCGGTGACGGCGATGAGGCGGCTCAGGGAGCCCGGGCGCGTGGGCTCGCGATAGTAATATGAGCCGCTGCGATGGAGTTTGTCCTTGCCCAGTGTGGCGACCAATCGCAGCAGGGTCTGAGTGCCGCCCGCGTGATGGATGTCCCGTGCGAGTTCTGTCGTTGGACCGGGACGCTCGCCCCTTAGCAGTTCGATGTCGATGAGCTTGTCACGAACCCGGATAGTCGCTTCGGCCAATGCGGGCCTCTCGGCGACCAATGGGTGATGCTTGAGTCGCATCACTTGCCCGAGCGGCCCGTATCGGTCGATCTTCGGCTTGCCATCCGTTCCGTATCGCGGCCCGACAAGCAGGTATACGAAGTCGGCCACCGTGAGCAGCCCAGCGTCGAACGCATGCACGAATGGGATGAGATCGGGGCCGGAGTGCCCTCGCGGGATGGCCGCCAACTCCAAAGCCGCGAACCGGGCCCAGTCCTCCGGCGTCATCCAATGCGCGGCCGCGTTGGGATACTCGTTGAGCAAACTCGGCCGGCGGCTCCCGGGGGTATGCGCAGACCGCCTCCGATCGGCCTTGTCGGCAACGGCCTCGCTTGGCTCGGCGACGCCACCGGCCATGCGATCTTCAACGTAGCTTACGAGGAAGCTTCCGGCGTCCTTCGGCTCGGCGAGCGCCGCCGCCCAGATCAGCAAGCGAGAGAACCCGACAGACGACCACCCGGACAGTTTCCTCTTCAGATTCTTCCATTGCGGCTGGAACTCGACGTCGTCACGAGAAGCCCAGCACGCCGCCCGAACCAGTTCGAGACCGTCCGGGTCGCGTGGGCGCTCGGAGTCATCGACCCACGCACGGAGTTTCGAGTAGATTGGCAACCGAGCGCGTGCCTGTTGATCTGGCGTTCCTTCGGCCATGAGCCTTGGAAACCCATATCCGGCGTCGCCGATCCTGCGTACCCGATCCGAGGCGTCGCCAATCCACTCGCCATCCAACTCGATCTCGACATCGGAGTGTTGAATGAAGAACTCGCACAGGCTCTCCAGGCACGCCCTGGCGGCCTCGGTCTCGACCTTCGCACCAGTTGATTGGGCACTGACAGGTCCGGCGCGTTCGGCTGGGTCGATCAATCCGAAGCACGACTCGATTGCTGGGGGCTGCTGCACCGGCCCCACCACCCGCCGCGCCGCCGCGTGCCGGCTGCGGAGGCGGCGCCCCGCCCACCGTC
>CAYGTM010000262.1:0-3868 GCA_964352795.1 uncultured Phycisphaera sp. | reverse complement strand
CCGCACGCCGTTGGGATCCAGCCGGCATTCGTTATCCGCCACGAAACGGGCCGGCAGCCTGGGCCCGCGCATCTTCGTCGCGGGCATCTGATCAAACAGCGACGCGAGTTGCCGGGCGAATACCTCGCCCTCGGCTCCTCGCTGCACCACCACCACGCTAGGCCTGGTGCAGGTCTGCCCCGCCACGTTGGTGCAAGACTGGAACAACCGCTCGGCAATCGTCGGCCCATTGGCCTCGACCGCCCCAGGCAGCACGAAGACGGGGTTGATCGTGCCGATGGAGGCCGAGAACCTCGTGCCGGGTGCTTGGAGGCCGATTGCCGCCGCGATCTCGTCGGCGGCCTGCTTCGATCCCGTAAACGCCAACCCCCGCACGCAGGGGTGATGTACCAGGGCCCAAAGCAACTCGTCCTGGCCCTGCTCGTCGGCGTGCAGCAGCGTCACGAGGCCGGGCGGCGCGCCCAGTCCCTTGCAGGCTTCCATCGCCACGCGGGCCACCATCGCGTCGGTCAGCGGGTGCTCGGGATGGCTCTTGCAGATGATCGGGCACCCCGCCGCCAAGGCCGATACCGCGTCGGCCCCCAACGCCCCACCCGTCAGCGGCTGATTGGCCGGCCCGAAGATCGCCACCGGCCCGATGCCGCGCCGGATCCGACGAAGGTCGGGCTTGGGCAAAGGCCGTCGGCTCGGCTCGGCGGTGTCGATGCAGGCTCGTTCGAGCCGGCGGGAGCGAACGACCTCGGCAAACATCCGCAGCGTCAGCATCACCCGCTCACGCTCGGCCACGATCCGCACGGCACTGAAGCCCGTTTCTTTCGAGGCGAGTTTCACGAGGTCGTCGCCCAGGGCATGGATGGCGTCGGCGATGGCCTCGAGCATCGTCGCGCGCTCGGGGGCGTCAATGCCCATCATGCCGTGATACGCCGCCCACGCCGCCGTCGCCACCGCGCCAGCATCCTCGGGCGTGGAAACCTCGATCGCCGGCCCCCCGGGCGTTCCCGTGGCCGGGCTGATGGCCTGGAACGTCCGACGATTCTGACCCCCGGCTGGCGCGAACGCCTTCGGGATCATCGCCTTTGACAGCGGACCTGCGGGAGAAACCTGGGCTGGGGTAGGCGCGGCCACACCCATCGATCGGTGTTTTCGGGCCCCGTCTTGATTCCCCTTCGTCCGATATTCTTATGCTGAACAAATAGCAAGCAGCCCCGATGACCCTCGGGGTTGCTCGCAAGCGGTCAGGAGATGTTCGACATCCGTCTTAGCGGCGGCGACGCGCGGCGGCCAGCCCGCCCAGGCCCAGCAGTGCCAGCGAGGCCGGAGCCGGGATGACCTGGATCTGGCCAGCGGCCTCGAGCACCGTGGGCGTGACATCGCTGCTCAGGCCGGTCTCGTCCAGGTACAGGTTGTACCGATCGGTCTCGGTGGCCAGGTCGACGGTGCGGGCGGTGAAGTCGGTGGTGCTCCAGGTGCCCGACCAGATGAGGATCGGATCGCTCCTGTCGGCGAAGATGCCAGCGGCTGGGAACTGGATCTGGCCGGTGATGATGCCCAAAACATCGCCGTTATCGGGCGTCCCGTCGATCTGGCCGGGACCGGTGAAGGCTGACGCGGGGCCCGAGAAATCGCCGGTGGTGTCACCACGCAGGCTCCACTCGGCGGCGGCGAAGGCGTAGTACAGGTCCGAGTCCCACTGGGCGTACACCTCGACACTAGTCGATGTCATGGTGGGGCTCACCGGGTTGCTCACCCGGATCTCGTAGGTATTGGGGGTCACGGTGGCTGAGGCCATCGTGGCAATGCCAACAGCGGCACCAGCAAAAGCGGCAATCTTGGTCTGGGTCATGTCTCGTCTCTCCTGACGTTGATACGGAGGTGTCTCTTCCTAGGTAAAGATACCACAAAATGGCCACGATGATCTGGCAAATCTCGATTTTGCAAGCAAAATGGGCAAAAAAATCCGTATGACCCGCAAATGCCCTCTCGTCTGAGAAATCAGAACTTCCGATAACCAAATCGCCCTGTGCCCGTCTGCCCAGATGGGGCTATGCTCGGTGCCATGCCGTCCAAGACCCGATCATTCCTGCTCAGAGGCGTCGAGGCTGATCCCTGCGAGGTCGAGGTCGACCTGGACGATGCCGCGTTGGCCAAGGAAACCATCGTCGGGCTGCCCGACGCGGCCATCCGCGAATCCATCGAACGGGTCAGGGCGGCCCTGACCAATACTGGCTATCAGTTCCCTAACGGCCGACTGGTCATCAACCTCGCCCCCGCCCACGTCAGAAAAGAAGGCCCGATCTATGACCTGCCCATCGCGGTGGCCCTGTTGCGATCCACCGGCGTTATCCGAGGCCACGCCCCCGACGATGCCCCGCCCCGACTGCACCGGTGCATGATCGCGGGTGAGTTGGCCCTGGATGGTCGGGTCCGCCCGATCCGCGGCGTGATTGCCATGGCCGACCTGGCGCGGCGGGAAGACCTGGACGCCGTTATCGTGCCGGCCGAGAATGCCGCCGAGGCCGCCGTCGCCGGCCCGATCACCTACGGCGTGCGCACGCTGGCGGAGGTCGTGGGCCTGCTCAACGGCGTGCTGCACGTCGAGTCGCAATCGCCGCCCGATCTGGCGTCGATGCTGCACGCCGCCCGAGCGCCGATCGACTTCGCCGAAGTGCGCGGTCAGGAGGCGGTCAAGCGGGCCATCGTGATCGCGGCGGCCGGTGGTCACAACGTGGTGATGCTCGGGCCAGCGGGCACGGGCAAAACCATGATGGCACGCGCCCTGCCGGGCATCCTGCCGCCCATGAGCGCGGCCGAGGCCATCGAGACGACGCGCATCCATTCCGCCGCCGGCGAGCTGCCCCCGGGCCAGGGGCTGGTGGCCAACCGCCCGGTGCGCACGCCCCACCACACCGCGTCGGCTGCGGCCATCGTCGGCGGCGGCGTGGTGCCCAGGCCCGGGGAGGTTTCGCTGGCCACCCACGGCGTCCTGTTCATGGATGAACTGGCCGAGTTTCCCCGATCGGTGCTCGAGACCCTCCGCCAGCCGCTCGAGGACCATGTGGTGACCATCTCGCGCTCGCGCGGCACGGTTCGCTTCCCGGCCGACTTCCTGTTCGTCGCGGCGATGAACCCCGCCCCGGGCGGCTCGGCGGTCAATACAGCGGCGGGCCACAAGGCCGCCGAGCGATATCGCGCGCGTCTGAGCGGCCCGCTGCTCGACCGCATCGACATCCACGTCGAGGCCCCGGCTGTGCCTTGGAAGGAACTGTCGGGCTCGGGCCCGGGCAGCATCGACTCGGCCACCATGCGAGACCGCGTAATCAAGGCACGGCAGGTCCAGAAGGCCCGCCAGGGCGAAGGCACACTCAACGGCCGCCTGCGGGGCAAGGATCTGGATACCCTGGCCCCCATGAGCGAGCCCGCCCGGAGCCTGCTGGGCCAGGCCATCGCCGAACTCGGCCTGTCCGCGCGGGCCTACGACAAGATCCGGCGCGTCGCCCGCACCATCGCCGACCTCGAAGGTACCGAGGGGCTCGACGTTCGGCATGTGGCCGAAGCGGTGCAGTATCGCTTGCTCGACCGATCTTGAGTTGGTGCCATCATGGCTCGGGCAGCGCCGGGTCGGCCGTCGGTCGGTATCATCGGGTCTTGGCTATCGGGCCCGGCGTCGCTGCCAGCCCTCGTTCGCTTCTTGTGGAGACCCGTGCCCATGATCGATATCGACCGGCTTCGCCAACTCGTGGACCTGATGGTGGAGCACGACCTAACCGAGGTAGACGTGAGCGATGAGGACCAATCCATCACGATCAAGCGGGGCGTCGCCGGCGGGTTCCAGGTGAATCCCCAGCCCCTGGCCTATGCCCCACAAGCC
>CAYGTM010000261.1:0-3910 GCA_964352795.1 uncultured Phycisphaera sp. | reverse complement strand
ACCTTGGTCGGATCCTTGCCGCTGAACGCCCCCCCGCCGTGCCGCCCGCGCCCGCCGTAGGTATCCACGATGATCTTGCGCCCCGTCAGGCCCGCGTCGCCGTGCGGCCCGCCGATCTCGAACTGCCCCGTGGGGTTCACATGGATGGTGATGCCCGGGTTCCACCAGTCGCCCAGCACGGGCTTGAAGACGTGCTCGATCACCTGCTTGCGCAGTTCGCCCTGCTTGCCGTTCCAGCTCTTGTCGTGCTGCGTGCTCATCAGCACGGTGTCCACGCGCACAGGCTTGAGCCCTTCGTACTCGATGGTCACCTGGCTCTTGGCGTCCGGCCGCAACCCCGGGATGATGCCGTCGCGCCGCACCTGCGCCTGACGCTCCACCAGCCTGTGCGCAAGCTGGATCGGTAGCGGCATCAGCTCCTCGGTCTCGCTGCACGCGAAGCCGAACATCAGCCCCTGGTCGCCCGCGCCCTCGCGGTCGACGCCCTGGGCGATGTCGGGGCTCTGCTTGTTGAGCGCCACCAGCACCGCGCACGAGTCGCAATCGAAGCGCATCTCGGCGTCGTCATAGCCGATCTCGCGGATCGTCTCACGCACGATGTCCTGGATGTCCACATATGTGCTCGTGGTCACCTCGCCGGCCACCACCACCAGCCCGGTGGCCACCATCGTCTCCACCGCCACGCGCGAGTGCGGGTCGTCCTTGAGCAGGACGTCCAGGATCGCGTCGGAAATCTGGTCCGCTATCTTATCGGGGTGGCCCATCGAAACGGATTCGGACGTGAACAAGCTAGTGCGGTTGTCGGCCATAAATCATCGGTCTCCCGGCTCGAAGCGCCCTCGGTTGAGGCGAAAGCCATCCATATTCAGTACACGCCCACGATAGTCGCCGGGCTTGCCCGGCCGAGGGCCAATGGGTCAGTCTAGCGGCCAAAACCCGCATGTCTCGCTCCATGCCCCTCCCACGGCGTCCTAGGCTTGCCCATGCCCACCCCAGCCGGCCCCAAGTCGCGCCGTACGAGTAAGCCCAATCAGGCCGGGACCACCTCGCCCAAGCGCCGGACCACCAAAATATCCCCGAACGGCACGGATGCCAGAGCCAGCCTCACCTATGCCGATTCCGGCGTCGATATCGACGCCGGCGACCGCTTTGTCCACGCCATCATGGGCATGATGCGCCGCACCCACGGCCCGCGCGTCCTCAAGAACGACGGCGGCTTTGCCGGCCTCTTCCGCCTGGACTTCAACGAGAAGCTCTTCAAGCGGAACTACAAGGAGCCCGTCCTCGTCGCCGCCACCGATGGCGTGGGCACAAAGCTCAAGCTCGCCCGCGACATGGACACCTTCGACACCGTGGGCCAGGACCTCGTGGCCATGTGCGTCAACGACCTCATCGTCGAGGCCGCCGAGCCGCTCTTCTTCCTCGACTACCTGGCCATCCCCAAGGTCGAGCACCAGATGCTCATCGACCTGGTCAAGGGCGTGGCCAAGGGCTGCGAGATCGCCGGATGCAGCCTCCTGGGCGGCGAGACCGCCGAGCTCCCGGGCATCTATCCCGAGGGCGAGTTCGACATGGCCGGCTTCGCCGTGGGCGTCGTCGAGCTGCGCAAGGCCACCAGTTCCATGAAGGTCGAGCCGGGCGATATCGTCCTGGGCCTGGCCTCCAGCGGCGTCCACTCCAACGGCTTCAGCCTCGTCCGCCGTGTCATCGAGCACGCCAAGCTCGACCTGCACAAGGTCTATCCAGAGCTCGACGCCGACAAGACCCTCGGCCAGGTCCTCCTCACCCCAACACGCATTTACGCCCCCAGCATCACCCGCATCCTGCGCGGCTACAAGGTCAAGCGCGTCGTCAGCGGCATGGCCCACATCACCGGCGGCGGGCTCGCGGGCAACCTCGAACGCGCCCTGCACCCAGGCGTCGATGCCGTTCTTGATCGCAAGGCCTGGCCGGTACCGCCCGTCTTCACATTCCTCAAAAAGCACGGCAACATTCGCAGCCCCGAAATGGACAAGGTCTTCAACATGGGCGTGGGCTACTGCGTCATCGTTCGCCCCGCCTTTGCAGACGCCGTGACCGATAAACTGGCCCGTCTTGGAGAAGGGGTTACCCGCATCGGCATCGTCCGAGAAGGCGAAGGCCGTGTTTTGTTCAGGTCTTGATAGGATTTCGTGAAGTATCCTCAAGCGCATTAGGGAGAATACCCGATGCACCCGAGAACAAACAACGCACGAATCGTATTGTGATACATAGCGGTTCTGGTATACTGAACCGTATCAGGGGAGGTTGCGGCGCGTGCCGCCCTCAGTCAGCAAGGTGTCGCAAGGGCGACAAAGGCTTGGTCAACACCCACCAACCGCCGGTGTTCCCTCGGTCGCACTGCCCGCGACCGATCGGCGACTGCCAGGGGCCGACCATCCACAGCGACGGGGACAGTTCCATGCGAGTGCATCGACTCCAACGAAACCAAAACGGCCAGGGCTTCACGCTCATCGAGCTCCTGGTGGTCATCGCCATCATCGCCCTGCTCATCGGCATCCTGCTGCCCGCACTGGGAAGCGCCCGCACCGCGGCCCAGGCCACCGTGAGCGTGTCCAACCTCCGCCAGTTCGGCGTCAGCACGATGAACTACGCCTCCGACCACAAGGACGCATGGCTCAACCCGTACGATCCAAACGAGACCAACCCCGTCTTCAGGCAAGGCAATCTCCGCGTTCCAGGCCGCCCAGAGGGAACCTTCTGGAACATGGCCGGTGCTGTCGCCCAGCGCCGCTCCGAGCCCTTCGCCATGCACGCCGGCAGCCTGCTCATGCACTACATGGCCGATGGCCCCAGCGGCCTGACGAGCAAGATCCAGTTCGCCCCCGGCGACGCGACCGTGCTGGAACGCTTCAAGGAAATTACCCTTGGCGTTGGTGAGTTTGATGATTACATCTGGGACACTTCGTACTTCTACTCACCGACGATGTGGCTGGACTCGGATCGATATCAGGAGGAAACGTTGACGTCGGTCATGCTCCCTCGAGATTTCAAGCGCAACCGCATCGACGACGCCCTCTGGCCCTCCAACAAGGTCGTGTGGTTCGAGCGTTTCGACTTCACCAAGCCCATCCGCACCCAAGCCAGCGGCGCTCGTGTCCGTTTCTTCCCCAACTGGAACAATCCGATCTCGACCCCCAACGTGATGGTGGCCGACGGCAGCGCTCGTCAAGTCCTGATCGCCGACGTCATCGCTCAGACCCAGTCCGACAACGAGGACGTGGCCCGCATCTACACCCCTTCGGGCCTCTGGAATCCGCCCACGAGTTGGCTCCAGTTCTACAGTATGGCTAACGACGGCCTCGAGAACGGCGACAAGGATACCACAGCGTACCCGGCCTTCTTCTGGGCCACGCGTGACGGCATCCGCGGCCAGGACGTCTACCGCTAATGGGGGGCGCGCAAGAACTCATCGAACGGATCAAGTACGCCGACGCCGACCTCAAGAAGAAGATCGCCCTCGGCACCGCCGCGGGCGTGCTCTTCCTCCTCGCTGGCGTGTTTCTGATCAGGGCCATGATCGGCCCCGACCCGGAAACCGTCAACGATGAGATCCAGCAGGCCGCGACCGAACTCCGCGAGCAGCTCGCCAGCGACCAGCCTGAGCAGGAGGTCGACGAGGACGCTGAGCCATTCGTTCGCGGCGGCCAATCGGACCCGAGGTAGCCCAACTCAGCAGTACCCAGAACGATAACACCGGCCCTTCGGGCCGGTGTTGTTTATTCGTACTTGCTTGGATGCGATCTTATGGGCAACCAAGCCCGAACGTGTTGCCGAACCCGTTGTAGTCGAAGATCGTGAACATCCCATCACCGTCGAAGTCGGCCACGGGGTCCATCGCGCTGAAGGCGTTGCCCTCCATTCGAGCCCC
>CAYGTM010000260.1:0-3918 GCA_964352795.1 uncultured Phycisphaera sp. | reverse complement strand
TGGACCGGCGAGCACTCGATGTTCCTGTTCGCCAACGCCGGCGGCACTTCTGGCGAGATCGTGGTGAACCTTCCTGCCGGCACCCATGAATGGGGCAACTTGCCGGGCATCCCTCGCGAGATTCCCGACAACCGTTGGCTGGTGATCCAGCCGCAACGCGGGGCCGAGGTGACCATCGTTCCTGGGGTATGGCGTGACCAACCCAAGTTTGTCCGGCTTCACGATCTCAAACTCGTGCAACCGGGTCAAGAGGCGCATCTTCGCGGCTCTACCCACAACATCCTCTGGCTTGACGGCGTGGAGTACACGGGCCGCGGCATGTGGGAAGACTCGAACGCACTCAAGGCCAAGCACCAGTTTTGGACCGATTCGACCGTTCGCCAGTCTCGCTGGGGTCACGCCGAGCACTTCATCCGCAACTCGCGTTTCGAGAGCATCGGCGACGACACGATCAATCGCAGTTACCTCGTCCTGAACACCTCCGTGGACAATCAGGGAACCCCGCCCGCGCATCTCCGATGGCACCCTGGGGTGATCGCGAACCCGATCGAACACGACAATCGGATCTATTTCGGCATGGACATCGTGACTCGCCAGAAGGCCTGGGCGTTTCGGAACGGCACCTGGGATCACTGGGAACACACCGACGTCGCTATTGTGGGATGTACCACCAACAAGACCACCGATGGGAATCAACTCTTGTATCTTGGCGGCCAGGTCAACCACATGTTGATCAAGGACAACGTGTGGCGCGGCGATCGCTCATGGAACTTCCGCCTGAATGATCGGGTGAGCGAGCCGTTGTGGAAACTCAATCCGCACAACGTGCTGATGGAGAATAACGACTGGTACGGCGATCCGACGTGGTTGCCCAATCCCACCCCTCTGAAGGGCATCACGATCATCCCCATCGGTAGTGACACTCCCATCAGCGAATAATCGCGGAGGAACTCGTGCTCGGACGCCTTCCGCGCCAATGGTTGCTGCAGCCTTCCGAAGCGCCCGCGCCCGAAGACGCCGCCCGTGTGCATGGTCAGGACCGATGGACGCTCTACGCCCATCGGGACCTGACCTTTCGCGTTTCGGCTGGTTCACAGGGCACGGTGGCGCTCTGCGGGGTGGCCACGAACGCTCGAGACCCCTCGGCTTCGATGGCCACCATCGCGGCACGCCTGGCCAGCGTGGGCGAAGTCGAGCGCGAACGTGTCCTTGAGGATATTGTCGGGTGCTATGTGGTGTTTGTCTGGTCGGAGGGTGCTTGCCGCATCCTGACCGATCCGGCCGCGGCGTTGGGTGCGTACTTCGATCCACGGGCCGATCGGGTCGCGTCAACGCCACTCTTGTTGGGCGAGTATTCGCGTGATCCGCGGACTAGCGGCTGGTTTGGTGTTCGGCCGCAGAACAACTGGGTGCCGAGCCCATCGACAATCTTCGATGGCGTGCTCGTGCTTCCCGCGAACCATGTGCTCGACGTGGGGACTTGGAGCACGCGAAGATTCTGGCCGGCGTCCGCCGAGAGCCTGAATACAGGAGGCGTGGCCGAAGCTATCGCAGCCGATTTGCGTGCGTCCATCGAGGCCGTCGTGCAAGATGGTCGAACGCTTCACATGTCGCTCACGGGGGGGTATGACAGCCGCACGAACTTCGCCGCGTCGCGGGGCGTGTTGGACAGGATGGGGTTCTTCACCCTGAGAAGCGATGGCGTTTCGCAGGCCGACCTTACCTTGGCCACGCGTCTGGCGACCCTGGCGGGCGTGGACCTGCGCGTGATCGATTGCCCACCGCCGACCCCGGAACAACTGCGCCAGTACGACATCCAGTGCGGCTTCCAGGCCTTCGGTGCTCGCCGGGATATCGTCGCCGGTTGCGCCCGTGTTGCCGACGGTCCGGCGATCCACATCAATGGTGGGCTCGGTGTTCTCCTCAAAAACTTTTATGGTGCCCGCATCGGCTCTCGCTCGCAACCGATTCGCATCGAGGAGTTGCTCACCGACTTTGGCCGCCCTCCCGAGTTGGTGATCGAGAACGTGCGTAGTTGGCTGGCTTCGGTGGACGCCTTCCCGGCCCAACTGCAACGAACGCTGATGTACTTGGAGCAGCGAGCCCCGCGTTGGATGGGACCGGCGGATCTGGCATCAACGCTGTTCTACGATCCATATAGTCCGTATTGCTCCCGTCGGATTGCGATGATGGCGGCATTCGCGCCAGACGAGTTGCTGGAAGGCGGGCGGCTGCACAAGGCCGTCATTGACCGGCTCTGGCCCGACTTGCTCGATGTCCCGTTCACGAAGAGTCGTGGGCCGCTTCGTCGCGCGTTGCCACGCGGGCTCAAGGAACGACTACGTCCGTTGAAAAAACTGCTCGACTCCGGCCGTACGGTGCGCTGAGGGGGAGGGTCCGTGCCGGAGAACACATCTCGTCGCGATCAGCTGATCGAGCGATCGTCTCGATCAACCTTGCGCCGCGACGCCAGCCGGGGAGGTGCGATCTCGCTCTTCTCGCAAGGCCTGCGATTCGGCCTGCACATTGTTTCTACCGCCGTGCTGGCCCGGCTGCTCGATCCCGAGCAGTTCGGCGTGTTCGCGATCGCCACCGCTTTCACGATGGTTCTTGCCCGGTTTCGTGACGCTGGTCTGAGAATGGCCAATGTGCAGGCCAAGACCCTCACGCACGGGCAAGCGACCGGGCTGCTGCTGATCAACTGCGGCCTGGGACTGCTTTTGGGGCTGCTCACGCTGGCGCTTGGTCCGGTGCTGGTCGCGGCGTACGGCGAGGCGTCGCTGCTTCCGGTGATGGTGGTGCTGGGCGTCTCGTTCTTTCTTGGGTCCGTCGGCGTGCAGTTCAACGGCATCCTGCATCGGAGGATGCGCTTGGGAGGGTTGGCGTCCATCGAGGTGGCGTCAATGGTGGCATCGATCGGCGTGGGCATCGTCGCGGCGTTGCTTGGGGCCGGGGTGCTTTCGCTGGCGCTGGCTCACCTCGCCCAGAACGCGAGCAAGACGATCGGCTCGGTGGTGCTCTCGCGGTGGGTGCCGAGCCGCCCGGCACCGGTGGCGGAGATCGTGCCGCTGCTGCGCTTCGGCATCACGCTGGCCTTTTCTGGCGCGGCGAACCAGCTTGGGGCCAACGCCGATCGAGCGATGCTGGGCTTCTTCAACACCGCCGCGACGGGCCTGTATAACAAGGCGCTGAATCTGGCGACGCTTCCGCTTGAGCGGGTCGCGCCGGCGTTTGCCGAGGTTGCCATGCCCGCGCTCAGCGGCGCGGTCGACGAACCTGAACGTTACAAGCGGACATACGACCGGCTCTTGACCGGCCTCACGTTGATTACCACCCCGATTGCCTGCATACTGCTGCTGGAAGCGGACGCGGTCGTGCTGCTCGTGCTGGGCGACCAGTGGGTGGACGCGATCCCAATCTTCCGATGGCTCTGCGTGGGCAGCATCTTGCTGCCGCTGTGGAATAGCACCGGATGGCTTTTCGTGTCCCAGGGGCGCGGAAGGGAGATGCTCAAATGGCAGGCCATCGACGCACTGGCCAAGATTATCGCCGCGGCGATCGCCGTATGGTGGGGCGCGACGGGATTAGCGATCGCGTTCAGCTTACGGTATGTGTTCCTGATCCCGGTCCTGTACCGCATGATCGGGCGTCGCGGACCGATCGACGAAGCGTTCTTGTACCGGCATACCGGCATGGTGGTCGTGCTGGCTTTCCCGGGCCTTGCCGTGGCTGCTGGCGTGCTGCTGGCAGCGGGCTGGTTCGAGGGTGGCTATGTGCCCGGCGTGGGGGCGGCAATCTATGGCGTCGTTTTTAGCCTCACGGTGGCGTTGCAGCCGAAGCTCAGGTCGCAGTTGTCGTACTTCGTCGAGTCTCTCGTGCCCCGACTGACTGGGAGGAAGAAGAAGAATGCCTGACTTC
>CAYGTM010000259.1:0-3922 GCA_964352795.1 uncultured Phycisphaera sp. | reverse complement strand
TGTGGAAGGCCCTGCACATGGCCGTGTACGTCGCCTATGTCCTGGTCGTCGCGCAGCACCATCGGGACGGCCACGACCATGCCCAGGGCTCCATACACAAAGATGGCGGCAATGAACCCCACGGCCATGAGGCATGATACCGCCGCCTTGACCAGCCGGTCGCTATGCTCGGGCATGGCACTTTCCCGACGCGACGTGCTCTCGGCCGGTCTGGCCACCTCCGTGGGCCTGGCCCTCTCGCCAACGGCCTTGGCCCGCACGCGAACGCGGGCGGTGCGTGGTGACCGGCACGCTGGGACGGTGGTGATCGCCAGCGCCAACGGCATTCCCGCCGTCGAGCGGGCCTACGCGATGATCGGTGATGGCGCCGACCCGGCCGACGCGGTGGTCGCGGGCGTGACGCTGGTCGAGAACGACCCCGATGATGTGAGCGTGGGCCTGGGTGGGCTGCCCAATGAAGATGGCGTGATCCAGCTTGACGCTTCGGTCATGCACGGGCCGACGCACAAGAGCGGGGCGGTGGCGTGCATCGAGGGCATCAAGAATCCCGCCGCCGTGGCGTTGCTGGTGCTCAAGCGTACCGACCACTGCCTGATCGTGGGCGAAGGCGCGAAGAGGTTCGCGCTGGCCAACGGCTTCAAGGAAGAGGATCTGATGACCGACCGCACGCGGGCGCTGTGGATGCGGTGGAAGGCCAACCTCGGGCGCGAGGACGATTGGCTCAATGACGACGAGCTGGACTGGGACCCGCGCGACCCGATGAACAGCGGGCGCGGGCCGATCGGCAGGAACGAGATCGGCGACGAGCTCAGAAGGCTGTCCGCCGATCACGATGTACGGTGGCGCAATGGCGTGCCCTACACCACCGGCACGATCAACTGCTGTGCCGTTGACGCCAAGAGCGACCTGGCCAGTTGCACCACGACGAGCGGGCTTTCCTGGAAAATCCCCGGCCGCGTGGGCGATTCACCGATCACGGGGGCGGGCATGTATTGCGACAACGACGTGGGGGCCGCCGGCGCGACCGGCCGGGGCGAGGCGGTAATCCTCAACTGCGGCGGCTTCAGCGTCGTTCGCGCTATGGAACGCGGGCTCACGCCAACCGAAGCCTGCCTCGAAGTCGCCGGCGACATCGTGCGCCGCACGAAGGAAAAGCGCCTGCGCGGCCAGGATGGAAGTGTGAACTTCGACGTGAAGCTCTACGCCGTGCGCAAGGACGGGGCGTACGGGGCGGCGTCGATCATGCCGGGCGGGCGGTTCGCGGTGTGCGACGAGAAGGGCTCGCGCGTCGAAGGCTGCCCCTCGGTGTACGAGTAGGGCTCACGCCACGGTGGCCAAGTCCGGCACCACGCCGGCCGCGTCCTCGAGCACGCGGCGCCACAGGGCCTCAAGCCTGGCATCGCTCACCGGCACCGCCACGCCCAGTTCCTGGGCGTAGGTCGCCACGCGCAGTTCCTCGCACATCCAGCGATATTCGGCCAGGGCGGGGCATCGGTCCATGGCCTCTTGGGCGGCGTCGACCCCAAGGGAGAGCACGCGGCGGCGACGCTGCTCGTGGTGGGCGATGGACGCCATCGCGCGGTGGTCCCGGTCGATGCCCGTGCCGCGGAGTTTGTCCAGCCGAAGGCGGTCGGCGTCAAGATAGCGCGGCAGCCGCGCAAGCCACACCGGCGGCGTGCGCGACAAGAAACCAGCGGGCGTGAGCGCGGCGACATGCTCGGCGATATCCACGGCGGCGACGCGCTGTGGTGGTGGGATGTCCGATTCGGTGCGCGCCCGCAACCGCACGGCTCGCGCGAGAATCTCGTCGGCCAGTTTCACCGCGCGGTCGGTGGCCCGGCCCAGGTCGCCCAACCCTTGCTCGATCGCCGCTTCCATCGCCGCCTTCGTGCGCGGCAGGGGCTTTCCGTCCATGAACGCCATGTCCGCCACGAGGATCAGCAAGTCGTCGCGCAGCTGCGATGAAGCGCCCAGCACGGCGTAGGTGGCCAGCAGCCCGTCCATCGCCGGCAGACGTTCGACGTGCTGCTTGAGTGCGCGGCGGGCGGCCAGCATCATCAGCCGGCGCGCGCCGCGGCGGTTCACGGCATCGGCCGCCTCGGGCCGTTCGAGCATCGCGGTGCGCACGCCGTCGCCCGTATCCAAGATCACCGGGTACGCTACAACGTGGACGCCCGGCCGCTCGATGGCCAGGCTTTCGGGCAGCGTGCCGAAGTCCCACGAGGTGATGTTTCGCCGATCGGGCCATCGCGTGTCGGCCTTGAGCAGCGCGTCGCGGATTCGGCCCGACAGACGCGCCTTGAGGCCCATCAAATCACGGCTCTCGGCCAGCGCGTGGCCCCGGGCGTCGATCACCCGGATGTTGGGCCGCGTGTGCTCAGGCACGGGCGTGGCGGCGAGTTCGTTGGCGTCGGCTTCCACGCCGGTCAACTTCGAGACGTGCAGCGCGAGCGCTTCGGCCAGCATCGGCGCTTCGGCGTCGCCATTGAAGGTCGCGTGCGCGTCGGCAAACTCCTGGGCCACAACCTTCGCGTCGATGTTCCGACGGATGGCCTTGGGAAGCCCACGGAGCATCGCCTGGGCCCGCTCGGCGAGCAGGCCGGGAACCATCCAGTCGACCTCGCTCGTGCGCAGGCGGCCCAGTGCTTCGATGGGCACGTTGACCGTTACGCCGTCGTCGGCCTCGCCCGGCTCGAAGCGATAGGTCAGCGGCAGGCGCGTGCCAGAGACATCGGCCTTGTCGGGATACTTCTGGGGCGTGATGGCCGAGGCATCGCTGAGCAAGAGATCGCCGGTGGTCATCGCGAGGCGGCCCGGCTCGGCTTTTTCAATCTCTCGCCGCCAAGTCTCGAATCGCTCGGCGGTCCACACATCCTCGGGCAGGCGTTGCTCGTAGAACGCGAAGCGGCGTTGGATATCGGCCACGAGGTCGCGCCGGCGGGCCTTGTCCTCGAGCGTGCGCAGCTCGTCCTGGAGCTGCTTGTTGGCTTCGAGTGCCGGGGCGTCGGTTTTGAGTTGCCCGTCGACCAGGCCGTGATGGATGAACAGCTCGCGCGCCTCGGCGGGGTTCACTCGTCCGTAATCCACGCGGCGTTTGCCGATGATCTCGAGCCCGAACAGCGTGACCCGCTCGAACGCGTACACCTTGCCGCTGCCCGAACGGAAGTGGGGGTTGTCGTACGTCCGCTTGCACAGGTTGCCGGCGACCTCTTCGATCCAACTCGGCCGCACGCGCGCGCAGGTGCGGGCGAAGAGCTTGGTGGTGCGCACGAGCTCGGCCGACACGATCCAGTCGAGCGAGGGCGCGTCTTTGCGTTTGGCGCCCTCGAGAATCGCGCTGCTGGGGTGGATCACGAAGCCTTGGCCCACACCTTGGAACTCGTTCTTCTCACCCTTCTTGCCGATGCTGCCGAGAAAGCCGGCCAGGATTGCTTTATGGATCTCGCTGAACGTGGCCGGCTTGCCGTTGACGTGGTAGCCCATCTCGACCATCAGTCCGCGGAGCTGCTTTTGCGTGTCGATCCATTCGCGCATACGCGTAAAGCTCAGCATCCGGCTGCGGCACAGGTTGCCCAGACGGCCGGTGGTGATGTTGTTGCGCCCGCCGTGGGCGATCTCCCACAGGTTCCAATACGCCAGGAAGTCACTCTCTGGATGGTCGTACTCGGCGTGCAACTCGTCGGCCTTGTCGCGCTGGTCGAATGGCCGCTCGCGCGGGTCCTGCACGCTCAGGGCGCTGGCGATGACCAGCACCTCGTCGAGGCAATCCTCGCGCGCGGCGGCGATGAGGATGCGGCCGATGCGCGGGTCGATGGGCAGGCGGGCCAGCTCGCGCCCGATCTTCGTGAGGTTCTCGGCCTCGTCGATGGCGCTCAGCTCGCGCAGGGTCTGCAAGCCGTCCAGCACGGCGCGGCGGTCGGGC
>CAYGTM010000258.1:0-3932 GCA_964352795.1 uncultured Phycisphaera sp. | reverse complement strand
CGAGCCGAGACTTCCTGAAGTTATTGGGCGAGTCGCTCGCTCTGGCCGGCGCGGCGACCATCCCCGGGTGCCGTCGCCCCGAGCACACCATCATGGCGTACTCGCGCGAGGTGCCCGAGGACCAGGTTCCCGGGCGCGCGAAGTACTACGCCACCGCCATGCCGTTGCCCGGCGGCGGGGCCGAGGGCGTGCTGGTCGAGACGCACGAGGGCCGGCCCACGAAGATCGAGGGCAACCCGCTGCACCCCATTAATCAGGGGCGCAGCAGCATCTGGTCGCAGGCCAGCGTGCTCGACTTGTACGATCCGTATCGCCTGATGCAGGTGACCTACAACAACCCCGCGCGAGGCCCGCTCGAAGCGACATGGGACGACTTCGGCGCGTGGGCCCGCGGTGGTGACGGCCTGGCCCGCTACGACGCCAACGGCGGTCGTGGTCTGGCGTTCGTGACGGGCAAGCAGACCAGCCCCAGCCGCGACGCGATGCGCGACGCGGTGCTCGGTCGCTGGCCCAACGCCCGCTGGGTGGCGTACGAGCCGCTCGAGAATCCCAACGCCGTCGAGGCTTCGCGCCTCGCCTTCGGCCAGCCCATGACCGAGGAACTACGCCTCGATAATGCCAAGCGGATGGTGCTTGTCGAGCGCGACCCGGCGTACGGCGAGAACGACGAGCTTCGCAACGCGCGCGGGCTGGTTGCCCACCGCGCGCCGATGGGCGCGACCGATGGCGAGGGCCACGCGGTCGACATGAGCCGCATCTATTCGGTCGAGGGTTCGCTGTCGACGAGCGGCGGCAAGGCCGACCACCGCATGAGGCTCGCGCCGTCGCTCCAACCCGCGTTCGTGGTCGCATTGGCCAAGGCCCTGATGAACCGGCTGGGTGGCGATTCGGCTATCGAGTCGGCGCTCGCGGGCGTGCGGGTGCCGTCTGGCATCTCGCTGAATCAGGTCTGGGTCGATGAGTGCGCCGCCGACCTCGCGGCGCACAGGGGCGAGTCGATCGTGCTCGTGGGCGCGTCGCTGCCGTTGGGTGTCCATGCGTTGGCGCACGCGATGAACGCGGCGCTGGGCGCCGTTGGCCCGGTGGTGCGGTATCGCCCGATGCCTGCCGACCTGGCCGCCAATGGCCATGCCGGCCTGGTCGCGTTGGCCCAGGGCATCGACGCTGGTCAGGTGAGCACGGTGGTGTGCCTGAACGCCAACCCGGTCTATGACGCGCCGGCCGAGGCACGATTCGCCGAGCGGTTCGAGAAGGTGCCGATGCGCATCACGCTGAGCGTGCAGGACACCGAGACGGGCCCCCCCCGGCCACCCCCCCGCCCCGGCCCGCAGTACCTTGAGCAGTGGGGCGATGTCGCGGCCGCCGACGGCACGCTGAGCGTCGTGCAGCCCATGATCGCGCCGCTGTATTACGGCAAGAGCGAGATCGAGTTGCTGGCCTTCCTGGCGGGCGAGACGTTTGAGGAAGAAGCGCGTCTGACGCACCTGGAAGAGTCGGCTCGCAAGCAAGGCGCGGTGGTGGTCGATGGGCAGGACGGCCCGACACGCATGGGCAACGCGGATGATGTGTTCCCGAGCGACCCGCCCGAGGATGCCCCCGAGGGTGGTGACGAGTTGCCAAAATGGCCCGACGGCCACCACATCGTGCGGGCCGTGTGGCGCGGTGTCATGCGTGAGCGGTTCGGCATTGGCGCGCGTGGAGATTTCGAGAAGCGTTGGCGGCGTGCGTTGCACGACGGTCTGGTCGCCGGGTCGGCCCAGCCCGCGCGCACGCCCCCCACGAATATGGCGAATCTGGGTAACGCCATCGGCACGATCCGTCTGGGCGTCGCGCCTGCGGCCGAATCGCTCGACGTGCTGTTCACCGCGAGCCGGACGCTCGATGGTCGGTTTGCCGGCAACGCCTGGTTGCAGGAACTGCCCGACATCGGCAGCATGACCACATGGGACAACCCGGCGCTCATCAGCCCGGGAACGGCCCGCAACATGGGCCTGGTGCCCGGCGGCGACAACCCCAAGCATGTGTACCTGCGCGAGCATACCACGGGCAAGATGGTGCGCCTGAACGTGGGCGGCCGCACGCTGGAACTGCCCGTGTGGATCTGCCCGGGTTTGGCCGACGACACGGTGGTGGTGCGTCTGGGCTATGGTCGCACGCGCGGCGGGGCGGTGGCCGAGGGCGCGGGCTTCAACACCTATGCCCTGCGTTCGGCGGGGCAGTATTCGGCCTCGGGCGCCGAAATGGAGCGTGTGCCGGGCGACTATTGGATCGCCAGCACGCAGAACCACTGGTCGCTCGAGGGCCGCACCGAGATCGTGCGCCGCGTCGAGTTGCCCGCGTGGCAGAAGTTCGGCGATCTGAAGATCGACCATGATGACGAGTACAAGCTGGCCACGAGCGAGTTGAACTTTGCCGAGCAGCTTGGCACGGTGAGCCACGCGCCGCCCAACCGCTCGATCTACAGCAACCCGTTGAATGCGGGCAAGGGTGACGCCGAGCCGGGGTCAACCTATGCCCAGGGCCCGCAGTGGGGCATGACCATCGACATGGGCTCGTGCATCGGCTGCGGCGTATGCACCATCGCGTGCCAGAGCGAGAACAACATCCCGGTCGTGGGCAAGCAGGAAGTGGCCAAGGGCCGCGAGATGACGTGGATCCGCGTGGACCGCTACTTCGTGGGCGATCTCAGCGACCCAGAGGAGGTCCTGCATCAGCCGGTGGCGTGCGTGCATTGCGAGAACGCGCCGTGCGAGACGGTGTGCCCGGTCAACGCGACCGTGCATGGGCCCGAGGGCCACAACTACATGGTGTACAACCGCTGCATCGGCACGCGGTATTGTGCGAACAACTGCCCGTACAAGGTCCGCCGCTTCAACTTCTTCGACTATGGCACTAAACGGCTCGAGGGCGGCCTGAACGAAGAAACCAGCCGCGCGACCGGCGGCGTCTTCGATGACACACTGCCGCCCAACCAGCACTTCATCCCGCCTCGCTTGCGGGCCAAGCTGACCGAGATCGAGAAGATGCAGAAGAACCCCAACGTCACGGTTCGCTCTCGCGGCGTGATGGAAAAGTGTACCTACTGCATCCAGCGGACCAACAACGCGAAGATCGAGACCAAGCTCAAGGGCCTCGAGAGCGTGCCCGAGGGCTTCGTGCAGACGGCCTGTCAGCAGGCGTGCCCGACGGGCGCGATCGTCTTCGGCGACATCCTGAACCCCGAGAGCGCCGTCAGCAAGACGCGCAAGAGCGGCCGTAACTACGCCGTGCTGGGCTACCTGAACACCCGCCCCCGCACGACGCACCTGATGGCGGTGTACAACCCCAACCCCGAGATCCTCAAGGTGCTCGACGAGGACCGTTACAAGTATCTCGACTGGCACCCGCATGACGTAAAGGCCAAAAAGATGGGCCTCGATCCGCACTACCAGCACATGGATGAACACGGGCACGGCGACGACCACGGAGAGCCGCACGCAAAGCGTGGCACGAGCTTCATCGATCTGAACAGGCGTGAGGAAGACACGGGATACGCCCTGAGCCTCAAGGTGCTCAAGGGCGGTTTGTCGCGGGGAGGCCTGCTGTGAGCCATCTTCCACCCGACCAACGCACCGCCGATCGCCTGGCCGGCCGGGCCCCCGAGGCCCTCGCCTACGCGCCCGAGCCGGGCACGGGCGATGGCTCGCTGACCGAGGATCCCTCGTCTCGCGCCCCGCTGGTGCTCAACAACCGTTCCGTGCATGAGATCACCGAGATCGTGTGCGGGTATGCCGAGAAGAGCCCGGGCCGCTGGTGGCTGCCGCTGTTCGGCATGACGGCCAGCATCGCGGGCCTGGGCCAGGTGATGATCCTCTACCTGATCATCACGGGCGTGGGCGTGTGGGGCCTGACCAACCAGGTCGACTGGGCCTGGGACATCACGAACTTCGTGT
>CAYGTM010000257.1:0-3937 GCA_964352795.1 uncultured Phycisphaera sp. | reverse complement strand
GGTCCACATCGAGCACGCGCCAAAGCCCGATCTGGATGGTTTCCGCTATCGCCCGCGTGCCGACACCCGCTGATCTCAGGTGGCCAGCGTCCACCACCCGATGCCGCACAAGATCGCGCCGTGGACGGCCGCGATGAGCAGCGTCAGGGCGCGAAAGCCCGGCTTGCTCGTCTTATGACGAAAGAGCCTCTGCGCGATGGCCGCCCCGAACGCCCCACCGATCAACTCGATTCCACGAAGCTTGGCCTCCGGAGTCCGGCGATGGCTGCGCCCGGCGGCGTGCTTGTCCCAGGCGTAGACGGCACACGCGATCACGCCCCACACGGCATACCACGCAACGACCGAAATCAGCAGGATCAGCTTCGGATTCTCGGGCACCTATCGCGGCTCGACGACCGTAAGAATCTGGTTGGCATCGACACCTTCCAGCACCACCTCGCGGCCGCTGGGGAACAGCACGCGCACACGGTCGATGGTGTCGGTGACGCCCAGCCCGAAATGGGCCTCCAGCGGTGGCGCGCTGTGGAAGCTCCCACCCACGAAAATGTCGCTCCGCCAAGTCTTGTCGCCCACCGTCACCCACACCTTGCTGCCCACGCCGTTACGGTTGCTGACGGTGCCGCGTGCCTTCACGCGCAGCCATGCCTTACCTTCGCGCTCGGTGTCGTTGCGCAGAACGGTGGCCTTGCCGTACACGTCACTGACGATGAAATCAATGTCGCCGTCGTTGTCCAGGTCGATGGGTGCCAACCCACGCGTATCACCTCGGTGGTCGAGCCCGCTCCCCAGACCAGCGTCCAGGAAGGTGCCATCCCCTCGACCCCGAAAGAACTGGGCCCGCGTGTGCCACTCGGGCTGGATCCAGCCGTTGACCACCATTAGGTCGAGCGCGCCGTCGAGGTCGGCGTCGAACAGCCATGTTCCCCAACTGAAAAAACCGTTGTCGACGCCCGCCTGGATGGCCCGGTTCTCGAAGATGCCGCGCCCGTCGTTCATGTACAGGGCGTTGGGCCCCGGCTCGTCGTTGGTGTTGAAGGGACTGAAACTCATGTTGGTCGAGTAGAGGTCAAGCGCGCCGTCGCCATTCACGTCTCCCACGGCCACGCCCATGTCGTTGGCCACATGCACCAAGCCCCACTCGTGGCTCACGTCGGTGAACGTGCCATCGCCGTTATTGCGAAGGGCGTAATCCTCGGCGAAGTCGATGGCGGCGTACAGGTCGAGCCAGCCGTCCTCGTTCAGGTCGAGAAGGACCGGCTGCCAATGGAAGCGGTCGTCGTCGGGGAAGCCACCCATGTCGGCGGCGATGTTGGTGAATCGGAAGTTGCCGTCGTTACGGTAGAGGTACTTGGTGTACTCGTACCAGCCACCGATGAAGATGTCCAGGTCGCCGTCCAGGTCGATGTCGCCGGCCGTCGCGCCGCCGTGCGTCGCTTCGAAGTGCCGAACACCGCTGGCCTCGGTCATATCGGTGAACGTCCCATCGCCGTCGTTGCGATAGATGCGGCTCGTCGGGAAGCTCTCGTCGAAGATCGACGAGTCGTTGAAGACCACCAGGTCATCGAAGCCGTCGTTGTTCAGGTCGAGCCAGAGCGCCTGCTTGCTGAAGCCCGCGACATGGTCCACGCCTGCGGCGGCGGCCATCTCGGTGAACGTGCCATCGCCGTTGTTCCGGTACAACTGGTTCGCAAACCCCGCCGAGTTGGGGAGGTACACGTCGTAGAACCCGTCGTTGTCGAAGTCCCCGATTGCCGCCCCGACACCGAAGCGCTCATTCTGCCCGGGGAAGAGCGGAGGCACCGGCCGGAGCGACTGCTGGTGGGTGAAGTCGATGCCGCTGGCGTCGGTGATGTCCGAGTACCGGACATCCTGGGCCTTGGCCACACCCGCGCACGCCACAAGGGTCATGCCAACGAATAGTCTCTCGAACTTCCTTGCCTTAGCCATTGTTCTCTCCTCGATAGAGGCTATACGCCTCCGGACACCCCGGCGTTTTGCCGGAATGGCCAAGGTGTTATCGGGATATCCGCAGGCCGGCATGAGGCCTTACGCCAGGGCGTCGAGCAGCTCGGAAATCCCCTTGCCGTGCGTCGCCACGGTTTCCAGGATCGGCCGCCGCCCGGCGATGTCCCGCAGGTCGCGCACCAGTTCGTTCTCACCCGGATGGTCGGCCTTGTTGCACACGAACAGGTCGGCGATCTCCAGGATGCCCGCCTTGTCCATCTGCACGGCGTCGCCCATGCCCGGCGTCAGCACCACCACCGTCTTGTCGACGTGATCCCGAATGCGTGTCTCGTTCTGCCCGGCCCCCACCGTCTCGATGAACAGCGTGTCGTACACGTCGGTTCCATCGCAGGCCCCGCCGATGAGATCGGTCACGTCTTGGAGTGCGTGGTAATCCTCGCCACGAATCGCCAGCGAGCGGTAGTACGCCGCTTCGCCCAAGCGATTGAAGTCCACGCGCAGGCGATCACCCAGCAACGCCCCGCCGGTAATCGGGCTCATGGGGTCGAAGGCGACCACGGCGCAGCGGCCCAGGCCCGGATTCGCTTCCGCACGCCGCGCGTGCTCGGCCACGAGTTGGGCCACCAACGTGCTCTTGCCCGCGCCGGGAGAGCCCGTGATGCCAATCACCCGTTTGGGCCTGCGTTTCACGGCGTTTTTGCGGATCGGCCGCTCGAGATGGGCCAGCGAGATATCGCGCGCCAGTTGGGCCGTCGGATGCCCACTGGGCACCTCTTGCGGGTACGCCCCCACCGTCGACGCCGCCGCTTCCACGATGTCCATCAATCCCACCCCGGTGGTGAAGCATCGCGCGATGCCGGCTTCTTTCAACGACGGGAGGTCTTCCTGCGGCAAGATGCCGCCCATGTGGACGGGCACGTCCTTGCGTCCCACCCCATCGAGGGCCTTGAGCAGGTTGGGCCCCAGCGTCATGTGGCTGTTGCTCATCATGCTGGCCGCGATGACGTCCACGTCCTCGTCGCGCGCGCTGATGGCCAGGCTCTTGGGCGTCTGCCATAGCCCCGAATAGATCACATGCACGCCCGAGTCGCGCATCGCCCGCGCGATGACCTTCACGCCCCGGTCGTGGCCGTCAAGGCCCATCTTGCCAAGCAAGACGCGAGGGCGGTGGTCGAGCGAGCCGCAACGGTCGGCCTTCTCAAACTCGGTGGTGGCAGCGCCAAGGGGCTGGGCCATGGAAGCTCCTGGAGGGGTGAGTGCCGGGCGGAATGAAAAAAACACGAACATACCCCGACCGCTCCGCCGGCATTCGGGACGGCCAACAGGGTATGCGCCCAGCCGCCGGGGTACCCAAGGCTGAATCGCCGGGTCGGCCGTGTAGCCACCGGCCAGAATGCAACAGGGGGCCCGTCATCGGATCCCCACTTGCTCCCTGGCGTGGAGGCGTTCCGTCCGAGCCGCGCTGCGTGAGCACGCGGGCCTCTTGGGAGGGGCAATGGGCAACTGGGTCGGATAGAGCATCACCCTCCGCCTCTTTCCAACTGCCTGTTGCCCAAAACCAAGTCAGCACCCCGCGTCGAACGCTGCCTTGAACACAAGGAAGTCGAAGATGGTCAACTCGCCATAGGTGTCAACGCCAGCAGTCACAAATCACTCCAGGCACGCACAGGGGTGACGCTGACATTGAAGAGCCCCCCCTTGCCGTGGGCCGATAGGGTTGTTCGGAGGTTCCCGCCTTCGATCGCACCGCATGGGGCTCTCGTTCGTATAGATTGAGTGGTTGGAGGCCCCGGCACGACCCATGACGCGACACGAACAACAACCCTCGACCCCGGCTCGACAAGCCCCGCGGACGCGGCGGCTGGCGGCGGACATCGCGCGGCGGTGGCGGCTGGGGCACGCCGTGTGGCTGCTGGGATGGGGGCTCACGCTGGCCGGGGCGGCGGGGCTGGTGCTGGTGCTGGCCGCTCGT
>CAYGTM010000256.1:0-3963 GCA_964352795.1 uncultured Phycisphaera sp. | reverse complement strand
GTGCTGGGGAAGGCGCGGACCCGCAACTGCTGGAGCGTGGGCATGGCCGCCTCGGTGCTGGTGCCGTCGATCATGACCGGCTGGCTCTTGCTGGCCAGCAGGTCGCGCACGCGATCGTCGCTGAGTGTGTCACGCTTGAGATGCTGGCACGGGCCGCACCAGTCGGCGGTGACGACGGCGACGACGGGCTTGTCGTTCTCGAAGGCGATCGAGGCGAGGTTGGTGGTGACCGGCATGAACTCGGGCGTGGGGGCCGTCCCGCCGCCCCAACCCATGCGCGCGAGCAGCAAGCCCGCGACCGCGAAGATGGCCACCGTGGCGAAGATGCCCGCGATGGGTTTGCGAGGCTTGGTCGCGGCGTCGGTGGGTTGGTGGTTCATAGGTATCTCCTGCGATGAGGCCAAGGGTGCGCAGCACCAACCCCGGGAGGCGTGGCAGTATTCGCACACGACCTACGCGAGCGTTATTGGACAGTTGTCATTGAACGAGGAGCGGTTCGGTCAGATCGTTCAGGCTCACCACGCCCACGGGCTTGCCCTGCTGCACCACGATGGCCAGGTCGGCCTCGGCTGCCAGGATGCGTCGGATGGCCACGACCGAGGGGGTATCTGGGGAGACCAGCACGGCCGGTCGCAGGTGCTCGGGTTCTGTAGGCTCGCCGGCGAGCAGCGAAATGGCCGACGCGACGCCAAGCACTCGGCCGTGGCCGTCGGTGACCGGTACTGTCGTGGATGGCGTGGGCCCGAGCGCGCGGCGGATGCGCGCGTGCGTCCAGTTGGCGTGGACCTTCTGGGCCATCGACCACGAGAGCATCTCGTCGCCCACGCGGCCACGGCCCAGGGCGAGGGCGCGGTCGAGCAGGGTGGAGTGCTCGTCGCTCATGCCGGTGGGCCCGCCGGCTTCCTTGAGGAAGTTGGCCATGCGCTGGCGCGCGTCGGACGAGCCGCCCAGCCCGCCGCCGCCGATGAGCCGCGTCATCAGCCCGCCGGCCAGCAGGACCAGCGGCACGACGCCGATCATGACGTAGAACACGCGCAAGCCGCGCAGGGCTGGCGCGAAGAGATACGTCAGGCGGTCGGCACCGGTGCGGAAGAGTTCCTTGGGCAGTGATTCGCCGAAGATGAGGATGATGGGCGTGACGACGATGGACTGCACGACGAGGGTGAGTATGGGCCCGAGCCCGGCCGCGCCCAGCAGGGCCGAGACGCCCAGCACGCCGATGTAGTTGCACACGTTATTGTGGACGAGCAGGGTGGAGAGGAGGCGGTCGGTGCGGCCGATCTCGGCGCGGAGCATGACGGCCGCGGGCTCGCCGCGCAGGGCTCGGGTTTCCAGGCCCAGGCGTCCCAGGGCGTACACGCCCATCTCGAGCCCGCTGGCCAGGGCCGAGCCGGCCAGGCCCACAAGGGCCACGAGCGTCCACAGCAGCGCTTCGCCTCCGCTCATGGCTTTTGCTCCGGGGCTGGCAATGGCTGGGCGAGGGGGCGTACCAGCACGCGCTCGATGCTCCGGCCGGAGATGGCCTCAACTTCCAGATGCACCGGGCCGAAATCGACGGAATCTCCGACCTCGGCCAGCCGCCCGAGCGAGGCCATGACCGCGCCGGCGATGGTGACCGCCTCGGGGGGCAGGCCGAAGTCCTGCGTGCGATGCTCGGTGAAGAGGCGGGCCAGTTCGGTGACGGGCGTGCGACCCGGCACGCTCCAGCAGCCCAGCCCGATCATGATGATGCCGTCGACGCCCGTCTCACCGTGTTCGATGGGCATGCCCACCAGCCCGCGCAAGAGGTCGGCAAAGTCGAGCAGGCCGGTGCTCTCGCCGTGCTCGTCGACGCAGACGGCCGTGCGGGCCTTGCGCTCGCGGAGTTGGTTGAGCACGCGGTCGAGGCGGGCGTTTTCGGGGACGTACACTGGCTTTTCGAGGATGGGCCGGCCCCGGGCCAGCGTGCCCTTGACGTCGAGGATGCGGGTGATGGTCGCGCCGCGGTCGTCGAACACCGGCAAGCGGTGGGTGCCGGTGCGATGCGCGAACGCGACGAGTTCGCCGATGGGCATGTGGGGCGTGACGGCCGGGAGATCGACGCGTGGGGTCATGGCCACGCGGGCGCGCACGGCGCTCAGGCCCACGACGCCCTCGAGCAGTTCTTGCTCGTGGTCGTCGATGGTTCCGCCGTGCGCGCCGGCCTGGATGAGCGTGCGCACGTCCGAATGATCGGTCGATGTTCCGATGGGTGCGGGGCGGATCAGCCGCGACAGGGGTGCGACGATGAGCGAATCGATGGCCATGAGCAGCCCGCCCAGCGCCACGCTTACCGACAACAGCAGCGGGGCGGCCAGCTTGGCCCAGTGCGTGCGGAACGTATCGGCGGCCAGTTTGGCGAGGATCTCGCCGAAAAGGATGATGGCCACCAGCGGCAGCAACGCCGCCAGGACACCAAGCAGAGGAGAGCGCGTGGTCTGAAGCAGCAGGGCGGCAGCGGCGAAGTAGAGGACGTTGACCACCATGTTCAGCAGCAGCACGCAGATGAGCAGGCGACGGGGCTTGCCGAGCAGGTCGTCGATGATGGCGGCGGCCTTGGGCGATTGGCGGCGCAGGGCCACGCGCTCGCCGTGGGTGAGGCCGAAGAGCGCGGTCTCGCTGCCCGAGGCGGCGGCCGACCCGACGAGCAGACAGGCCATGAGCACGATGAGCCCGATGGCCAGCCCGCCGCCGGTTTCGGGCACGGCCTGGACGGCTTGGGCGAGTGGCTCGCTGGCGGGTGGCGTGGGCGTCATGGGTGGTTCGAGAAACAATCAAGCGTCCGGAGCGTGCGCGTTGACGCCTACTTGTTCGAGCATGCGCTCGAAGTATCGCCATTGCTGGAGCACGCCGGCGGCGGTCGATGCCTTTGCTTCGTCGAGGGAGCCTTCACCGTTACCCAGGAGCTTGGCCAGTTCGTCGGCCAGGTTCTTGCGCCGGTCGGCGGCCCATTGCCTCCAGCGTTCGACCAACTCGGTGTCTCCCGCTTCGACGGCTTCCTCGGCTTCCTGCCTGACTTCGAGAATCTCGGCGAGGAAATCGGGCGAGAGCGGCGGGGCCTTCACGCCCGGTGCTCGGATCGCCAGCACGGCCCGGGCCCGAGATTCGGGGTCGAGCAGGGTCCGCCGGGCATCATTGAGGGCCGACGGATCGGCGGTATTGTCGTGGCCGGCCAGGTCCGGGTGGGCCGAGGCGATGCGGGCCAGGTATGCCTGTTCGATATGTGATTGGGAAAGATCGAAGCTCACCGGCAGGCCGAGGGTATCGAAGGGGCTCCTGGCCATGATGCCGAGACGGTAGGCCATCAGATACAGGGGATTGACCGGCTACCCTCGATCGGCGAGGATGGTTTCTCTTGAGACCGGCAGGCCGGGGTGGGCGGCGGCCCACGAGGAACGGAGGCCACTGTGCCATCGCAACACGTCGGGATCGTCGCCGTGAGTCCCGAAGGGGCGGCCCTGACCTACCGCCAGTTCCACCGCCACGCCACCCAGATGACCATGCCCGACGATCGCCCGCGCGTGACCATGCACGGCGAACCGTTCGACCAGTATCTGCGGGCTTTGGCCGATCTTGACTGGGAAACCGTCGGGGTGCTCCTGCGTCGCTCGGCCGAGTGCCTGGCGGCGGCGGGAGCTCATTTTTGTCTGACGCCCGATCATGTGGTGCAGCACGCCGTGCAGATGGCCGAGACGGGCTGCCCGATTCCCTGGCTGACGATGGCCCAGTTGCTGGCCGACCAGGTGGGCCAGGATGGGTGCCAGAGCGTGGGTATTTTGGGCACTCGGATGGTGACCAACGGGTCGGCCTACCAGACCCACCTGGGGCTCAAGGGCGTGAAGGTGATGACCCCAAGCCCCGACGAGGTGGACGAGGTCGATTCGATTATTTTCCAGGAACTCGTGCTCGGGGAGGCCCGTGAGGCGTCTCGGCAGCGTCTGGGAG
>CAYGTM010000255.1:0-3967 GCA_964352795.1 uncultured Phycisphaera sp. | reverse complement strand
CGAACGTCCGCCGGGCGGGTGACAAGCCTCGGGTGCTGCTGTTCGATGAGTTGCCGCTGTAAAGGCGGAACGCGACGATTCCCCGTGGGGCATGACGGGGAGGGGGGATGCGGCCGGGTGGCGCCAGGGAGCCCATCCGGCCGTTTTTGCATGGTGTGGCCGATGACCAATGACCGGTGGCCGATGGTTCCAAGAAGTCGGCCTCGGGCTACAGTTGGCGGCTCAGGGTGTAGCTCAGCTTGGTAGAGCACCTGCTTTGGGAGCAGGAAGTCGCAGGTTCGAATCCTGTCACCCTGATTGCGTATGTGAAAGGGCAGTCCGGATCAGATATTCGTGGGGTGCATGAGCGGGATCGGCGTGCCCATCCGAACGGCTTATTCCTACGGCGGCCCCGCGACTACCCCATCGGCGGCCGTCCAGGGGCCATCGCCGAGCATCGTGGCCATGTCCGGCAGGGGGTCGAGGCCGGCGGCGAGGCGGAGGCGGTTCTGGTCGTCCACGGCCGATTGCGGGTTGGTCCGATCGACCTCTTCGTAGCCGGTCATGGTGATGGCCCAGTAGCTCTCTTGTGGTTCGGCGGGCAGTTGCACCATGAGCCACAGATCGGGATGGGCAACCCCATCGACGCCCTCCACCCCGTGGTAGGTCAGCAGGATGCGGCCCAGGCGGTGGGTCGTCACATCGGCCGGCCACGAGGCGACGATGGGGTCGAGCACGGCCTCGCGGCCGGCAGGGTCCATCATGCTGAGCAGCCAGATGTTCGATGGGCCGATGGCCGGGGCCCCGCTGCCCTGCTCGATGAACGCGAGCGGATCGAAGCCGTGCTCGCCCGCGAAGTAGGCCACGTGCCTGGGCGCGACGCCCTGGCGGAGATTGTGTCGCAGGATGTCGGCCACGCGCTGGGTGCTCTCGCGGATGTCGGTGTTGGGGGCCCAGTTGCCCTGCCAGGAGGGCGCTGGGGCCGGGCCGTGGGGCATGGCGGTGATGGTGTGCGACGAACCGCCGAACCCGACGAAGGGTATGAGGTACAACGCGGCGATGCCCAGGCCGGTGAGCACCGGCACGGGCAGCGTGGCCAGCACCGCGCGCCAGGTGGTGGTCTTGTGGGCGGCCTTGACGGCGATGGTGGCGCAGATGGCCCAGGCCGGCAAGCCGATGACCGCGCCCAGGCAGGGGATGATGGCCATCACCCAGCCGCCGCTGGAAAACGCGATGGCCTGCACGGTGCGGCCCATGCCGTCGGGTGTTTTGGTGACAAACAGTTTGAGCGCCCAGTGCGTGGCGGTGGCCCAGGCGAACAGGTATGCCGCCGGGCCGAGCATCAGGATCAACACGAGCACGATGCCCCAACCGCCGCCGGTGAGGAGCATGGCCCCGCCGCACACGATACTGAAAAGGCCGGCGATGACGATGTTGTGCATCGCAAAGCCCAGGGCCCGGCCCGTGCTGCCGATGGCGGGCGTGGCCTCGATCATCCTGCCCGGCTGGCCCAGGCTCGCGCCCACGGCGGAGAACCACCGGGCCGCGCCCCGCTTGTGCGGATCAAGCCAGGGGTTGGGCGTTCGCGTGGGCTCACGCCTGCCCAACTCGTCGGCGGGCAGCAGCAGCATCTCGTCGGTGGTGACGTGCCGACCGCACGAGACGCACTCGAACTCGCTTGGCTCGAGTTGGCCGGTTTCGCTGGTGCCGTAGTAGGCCTGCTGGCAGTGGGGGCATTGGAACTTGACGGCATTGGGCAGGAAGTCGAAGTCGCTGGGCTTGAACCATCGGCCGCACTCGGGGCAGGGGCCGGCCTTGAGGTTCCACAGTTCGTACTCGCAGCCGGGGCACTTCATGCGTCGGTCGGTGCCCAGGAGGCGATCTCTTCACGGATCGTGGCGCGGGAGTACCACACGAGCAGGAAGGTGGGCCAGAGGAGCGCGACCACAACGGTCAGGATGGCGATGATGAGCGCGAAGCCCTGGCCGAAGGCCGCCATGCCCGGCGAACTGCCGCCCTGCTGCGAAGCCTGCTGCATCTGGTGCTGCGTGCTCATGTATTGCAGCACCGCCGAGGGCGGCAAGAGCACCACGGCGTAGGCGAAGAAGATCACGACCCACCGCCGAGCCGAGGGCTTTCGGCGGATCGTCTGGATGCCGGCCATGAGGTGGACCACCGACAATGGAAGGCCGATGATGCTCAGCACCACGGTGAACGTCCATAGCGTGCCGGTGATCGTCATCTCGGGGGGCAAGGGCAGCACCGGCATGAGCGCCGTGAAGACCACGCCCAGCACACGCTGGAGCAGCCCAACGCCGCCGAAGACGCACATGAGCACGCCGATGACCATCGGCCAGGTCGATCTGGCCGCCGGCACCGGGGCGGTGGGCCGCGTGGGCGGCGCGTGCGGCGGTACGTCCGGGATTCGTGGCGGTCCTTCCATTTCGGCACTCCCTATCGGCTCGTGGCACAGCATACCACGGCCGGGCCGAGTTGGTGACGGCGAGCGTATCGGTGCGAGTCAGATGGCCGCCGCCTCGGTGTCGGCCAGGCGACTCGCATGGACGATGCGGATGACACGCAAGCCCCGGCAGCCGCGACACCAGCCCAGCGTGGCCTTGCGGGCAGCGCGATGGCCACCGATGCGGATGCCGCCGACGCTCGCCAGCGTCCTCGTCCGGCCGCAGCGGGTGCATTGGGCGTGCCAACCCGGGGCCAGGTGCTCGGACAGGTCGGCCGGCGGAGTTGATCGCAGGTGCTTGGCCAGCCTCGGCACAACGGCCGCGACGGCGATCGCTCCCAGGAAGAACGCGAAGATGATCCAAGCCCAGTCCGGCATGCCATTGGAAGTATTGGGTAGATGGGGTCTGACGTTACAGCGAAGTTTTCAGTTTTCAAGAACCATTGAAATCTTTGCCCCAGAAGCTATACTCCGGGAATGACGAGCGCCACCATCCCAGCCCCCGCGCCACTTATCGGCTCTGATCCTCGGCTAGACGCCATCCGCACCAAGGTCGAGGCCGGCCGACGCCTGTCCCTCGACGACGGGGAGGTGCTTTACGCCACCAAGGATGTCTGGGGCGTTCTTGCCCTGGCAGACTTCGTCCGTCGGCGGATCCACGGCGACGTGGCGTACTACAACATCAACCGCCACATGAACTACAGCAACGTGTGCGCGCTCTCGTGCAAGTTCTGCGAGTTTTACCGCAAGAAGGGCGATGACGGCGCGTACACGCGCGACATGGACTACATCCGTGACCAGGCCAGGGGCGCCATCGAGAGCGGCGCCACCGAGATGCACATCGTCGGCGGGCTGCACCCCTACCTGCCGTGGGAGTACTACCCGCAGATGATGCGGACCATCAAGGAAGCCGCGCCCACCCTGCACATCAAGGCGCTGACCGCCGTCGAGATCGTGCACCTCGCGAAGATCGCCAAGAAGTACAAACGCGACGATCGGCAGGCCGGCATCCGCTGGGTGCTCAGCGAGCTCAAGGCCGCTGGCCTCGATTCCCTGCCCGGTGGCGGCGCCGAGGTCTTCGACGATCGCGTCCACGACGAGGCCTACAAAGGCAAGATCCGCAGCGACGAGTGGCTCGACGTGCACCTCGTTGCCCACGAGCTCGGCCTGAACACCAACGCGACGATCCTGTATGGCCACATCGACCAGCGCCGCGAACGGCTGGTGCATATGGAGATCCTCCGCCGCGCGCAGGACCAGGCGCTCGATCGACTTGGTTACACGGGCGAGGATGGCTTCGTCGAGCCCGGCCTGCCCGCGACCGGCGGCGTGACCGCGCCGGTCATTACCTTGAGTCGAGAAGGAACCCCGAAGCCAACGCCGGCCATGGCCGAAGGAAAAGCCGGCTACTTCCAGACTATCACACCACTGCCCTTCTTCCCCGACGGCAGCGAGATGGAGCACCTCTACGGCCCGACGGGTCTGGAGAACCTCCGCACCAGCGCCATCGCCCGCCTGATGCTCGAC
>CAYGTM010000254.1:0-4005 GCA_964352795.1 uncultured Phycisphaera sp. | reverse complement strand
CTATAAGGATTTCCAGCCAGAGTTAGAGTGAAGCTGCTGGCATCCCACCTCACCCCGGCAGCACAACCCCACCGCCCGCCGATCCCTGCCTCAGCAGGTCGTCCAGGTCGGGCACCCACCGACGGGCCGTCGCGCAGTCGAAGCGGGCGGGGAGGCATTCGGGCATGTCGCCCTTGCCCAGGTGGCCGGTGAGCAGGGCCAGCAGGCGTTCGAGCAGGCGGCTGGGGGCCAGCGCCCCGCCGCACCAGTAGTCGTGGTCGTGCCAGCTCAGGGTGATGTCGTGGCTGGTGGACGTGCCACGGGTCGTCACGGTGACCTCGTACAGCCAGCCTCGGCTGGTGGCCGTTTCGACGCCGACCTCGATGGTTCCCGCAGCCTGTGGCACGCCTGTCGGTATCCTTTTGTGATTCTCTGGCTTGATTCTCTGGCCTCGAGCGCGACGGGCGAACGAGGCTCTACCATCCTTACACATAGCCGGGCTCTATTCGCTGCCCCGGCCATTTGGCTCCATTGGCCTTCTATCGGGTGATTCCGCATGGCATTCCTGCTCGAAACCATTCGACTTGGCATCGCCAACCTCCGGCTGCACAAGCTGCGGAGCTTTCTGACGGCCCTGGGCATCATCCTGGGCGTGGCGGCAGTGATCTGTATGGTGTCCATCGGCGAGGGCAGCAAGCAGGAGGCCCTGCGGCAGATCGAGCAACTCGGTGCCCGCAACATCATCGTGCGCAGCCAGAAGCCCAGCGAGTCGAGCCAGCAGCAGGGCCAGGAACGCTCGTGGGCGGTCAAGTACGGGCTGACTTGGACCGACCTGAGGATCATCCAAGACAACTTCTCGGACCAAGCGGAGATCATCGCTCTGAAGGAAGTCGGCGGCGAGATGCTGCGAGGCCCGACCAAGCGCACCAGCCAGGCTTTCGGCGTCGATCCCGAACTCGCCGAAGTGGCCAACCTGACGGTCGCCAAGGGGCGCTACCTGACCGAGGGCGACAACGTCGATCGCGCGATGGTGTGCATCATCGGGGCCGAGGTCGCGCGCCTGTTCTTCCCCATCGATGACCCGCTCGGACAAACCATCAACATCGACGAGCGAGCGCTGCGCATTGTGGGCGTGCTACGGCCCGTGGGCCTGGCCGGCGGCGCGGGCACCGCGCTGGTGGGCCGAGACCTGAACATGGACGTGCACCTGCCTCTGGAAACCGCTCGGTATGTCTTTGGCGACACGATCATGCGGCGGTCGAGCGGCTCGTTCAACGCCTCGGAGGTCCATGTCAGCGAGCTTTACATGACCGCGCCTAGCCGCGAGGATGTGGTGAGCCTGGCCCAGCAGCTCGAGCGCGTGCTGGAAACCCGCCGCAGTGGCATGACCGACGTCTCGATGGTCGTGCCCTTCGAGTTGTTGGAGAACGCCGAGCGGGCGGCCCTGCGCGGCACGCTCATGCTCATGGCCATCGCGGGCATCAGCCTGCTGGTGGGCGGCATTGGCATCATGAACATCATGCTCGCCACCGTCACCGAACGCACGCGCGAGATCGGCATCCGCCGCGCCCTTGGCGCGACCAGGAAGCACATCGTCTGGCAGTTCCTGGTCGAGACCAGCGTGCTGAGCCTCATCGGCGGGCTCATCGGCGTGGCCATCGGCGTGGGGCTGAGCCTACTGCTGGGCTGGGCCGTGCCGCTGCTGCCCAGCGTGCCGGTGCTGGGCCGGTTCATCCCCGCCGACGCGAGCCTGCCGACGCAGTTGGCCTGGTGGTCGGTTTTCGTCGCGATGACCGTGGCGGTGCTGACGGGGCTGATCTTCGGGCTCTACCCGGCCCGCAAGGCGGCCCGTCAAGACCCGATCGTCGCGCTGCGGCACGATTGACAAGGCGTATGCCTCTTGCACTGGCATCGGCCACGAGCATCGCGAGTGTTCTATGTGTTCGAGGTGCTGGTGATTACGCGTGCGTGGATACGCCCGTCGACCCGAACCCGCCCACGCCGCGCACCGTCTCGTCGAGGTGTTCGACCACCACGACCTCGCACATCGCCACGGCGGCGATCACGAGCTGAGCGATGCGGTCGCCGTGCTCGATCGCTTGCGGCTCGCGCGAGAGGTTGATGAGGGCCACGCGCAGCTCGCCGCGATAGTCGGCGTCGATGGTGCCCGGGGCGTTGGGCACGGTGATGCCCCGCTTGGTGGCCAGGCCCGAGCGTGGACGCACCTGGCCCTCGTAGCCCTCGGGGATAGCGATGGCCAAGCCCGTGGGCACGATGGCGATCTGGCCCGGTTGGAGGGTGAGGGTGGGCTGGCCTTCGGGCAGGCACGCGGCCAGGTCGAGGCCGGCGGCCTGCTCGCTGCCGCGCTTGGGGATGGTGGCCCGTTCGTCGAGGATGCTCAGGCGCACCGGCGGGGGGCTCATCGCGCGTGGGCCCAGTGATGGGAGCCGCTGGACACTTCCGGCAGTTCCAGCATCGGCGACAGGGACGCGAGCTGGCGATCGGCCGAGGCGATGATCCGCTCAGCGGTATCGGCGGCCCGCTCGAGGCTGCTCACGCCGGCCACTCGCTTGTACGAATCTCCACCCGCTCGCGCGGCGGCGCGGGCATCGCTGTCGTGCTGGGCCCGACGCAACTCGACCAGGGCGCTCTGGGCCCGGGCCCGCGTGGCGCGCAGGTCGGCCAGCAGCGTCGGAAGGTCCGTGGTTTGGCCGATGGGATGTGGGGTGGTGGCGATGGCCATGTCTTGATCACGGTCTCGGTCGCAGGCGGGACGGCTCACGGATGGGGAGCGGCCGCCGCGGATGAACGGTAGTTTAGCCGTCTCTTGTTGGTGCTGGCAAACCTGGGGTTGCACCACCCTGGGGAACCCCTTGTGTACCTGTTGGCCCGCCCCCACCTCCACCCAGGCTGGGCACCCAGCGACGCAACTCGGCCAGCACGGCGTCGCGGTGGGCCGAGTTGGCCATATCCGCCAGCGCCCGGGCCGCCACGAAGCCGTCCGGACCGTCATCGGCACCACTGAGCCGGAGCACGCCGGGGCAGGCGGTGGGCACAAGCTCCTCGGCGGCGTGGACGAGGGCCTCGTGCAGCTTCTCGCCGGGCCGGACGCCGGTTTCGAGGATCACCTGGCCGTTGGCCTGCTCGCCCGCCCCACCGCCATCATTCCACACGGGCGTCAGGCCGTGGGCCTTGACGAACCGCTCGGCCAGCGTGGCGATCTCGACCGGCTGACCCATGTCCAACACGAACACGCCGGGCTCGTCGGTCGGCTCGAGCGCCCCGGCGTGCGCCACCAGCAAGGCCGCCTCGCCGATGGTCATGAAGAAGCGCGTCATGCGTCGGTCGGTGATCGTGATGGGCTGGCCCTCGGCGACCTGGGCGCTCCAGATGCGCAGCACGCTGGCGGCAGAGCCGAGCACGTTGCCGAAGCGGACGATGGCCACGCGCGTGGGCCGGCCCTCTTGGCGCGCCTTCCTGTCGGCGGCGATGCCGTAGGCCTCGGCCAGCCGCTTGGTTGCGCCCATGACCGACTTTGGCGCGACGGCCTTATCTGTGGACACCAGCACCACGCGATGCGCGCCCACCTCGATGGCCGCATCGACGAGCGACGCGGTGCCCAACAGGTTATTGGCGATGGCCTGGGCGGGATGGTCTTCCATCAAGGGAACGTGCTTGTGGGCGGCGGTGTGGAACACCACTTGGGGCCGCTCGTGGGCCAGCAGGCGCCGCGTGCCCTCGCGGTCGGCGACATCGTGCAGCAACGCGCGCCGGGCCATGCCCGGATGCGCCCAGGCCAGCCGCCGATCGATCTCGAACAGGGCGTTCTCGGCCCGTTCCATCAGGATCATGCTCGACGGCGCATACCGCGCGCACAGCATGGCCAACTCGCTGCCGATCGACCCGCCCGCCCCGGTCACCAGCACGCGCTTGCCCTGGATGAGCTCGCGCAGCGGCCCCTCGTCGGCCTCGCGCATGGGCCGGCCGATGAGCGCTTGCAGGTCGATGACCGGCGCGGTCGTCATC
>CAYGTM010000253.1:0-4013 GCA_964352795.1 uncultured Phycisphaera sp. | reverse complement strand
TCACAGCGCCATCGAACGCCAGGATCGGCAGGCGGCAGTGGTCGTAGGCGAACCACACCGGCTCGGTGCCGAAGTGCCGCCCCTCGGCATCGTGCATCTGCACCTTCTGCGAGGGGTATTCCACGGATGTCAAACGCACGTCGCCCAGTTTGACGCCAGTCGGGAAGTAATAGCTCGACTCGAACGAGCCCTGTCGCACGCGGTTCGAGGCGATGGCCGTGCGGTCGTACGCGGCCGGGACGAGCTGGTAGCTCGAGCTATACGGCCACCGCTTGCTGGTGCCCGTGGGGTTTGGGGTTGGCTGGCGTGGCTCCCAGTACGCATTGTCGAAGAGTTCCTTGGGGCTCTTCTGCCAGTTCAGCCGGTCTCGGTCGGCCGGGGAGACGACCATCTTCTCGGGCAATCGCTGGCCCAGGTAGTCGTTCACCACCAGGTGGCTGTACAAGACGTAGGGGGTCCAACTGGTCATCCGCGGCATGTCCGGGCGGTCGGCCCGCCGCCGCAGGATGTCGGCTGCCTGATTGGCCACGCCCTGCATGGGCCGGCCATCGGTCACGCGCAGGTCGGCGAACTCCGACTGGGCGCAGTCGGCGTCGTCGTTCCATGTAAAGCCCCATTGTCGGTCCTGATAGTCGGCCGCGTAGGTGCCGGTGGCGAAGCCGAACTGCTTGGTGTTGCCCATGCACACGCCCAGACGGGCGACCTTGCGGGCCTCGCCAAGGGCGGGCAAGAGGATGCTGATGAGCAAAGCGATGATGGCGATGACCACCAGCAACTCGATGAGGGTGAAGCCGGGACGGCCGTTGCGATGGGTTCCATTCTCGGCGATTGGCCACATGTGGCAAACCTCCCTGTATCTCCATCTTCGCAGTTGTGGCGTGTGCGGATCCGAGCTTGACGAGCCAGTGAAAAGCCCCCGGAGGCGGGGGCGAAAGGGCATGTGTTCTCTGTCCGGTTCAGAACGGCTGGCCGGTGTCCGCCTCTGTGCCGCCGAAGTCGATGCCCTTGACGCCGCCGCGGGTCCAGCGGATTTTGCCTGGGGTGACGTCGACAGTCGTGCCGTTCAGAGTTTTGGCTTCCCAGGATCTGTATTGGTAGCGAATATCGGTTGGGTTGGCGTTATCGGGGTCCCTTGGTTGCCAGCCGTGGTTGTAGTCAAGGCTGAGGCGGACGATGCACGAGCCGTCCCAGGCGAGCACGGGTTGGCGGCAGATATCGTAGCCGAACCACACGGGTTCCTTGCCGAAATGGCGGCCTTCGGCATCGTGCATTTGAGCCTTCTGAGACGGGTGCTCCACGTTGGTGAGTTTGACATCACCAAGCTTTGTGCGTGGTGTTGATGCATAGTTGAAGTGGGTTGCGCCTTGCACAACTCTGTCCGCGTCGGTTGCGGTTCTGTCGTAGCCAGCAGGGACAAGCTGATAGCTCGAACTGTACGGCCAGCGTTTGTTGCGCGGGTCGCGTCCATTCGGTTGGAAGGGCTGCCAATAGTCGGACTCGAACAGGTCCATGGGGTCTTCTTGCCAGTTGAGGCGATGCTGATCAGCAGGTGACACGACCATCCGCTCGGGCAACTTCTGGGCAAGGTAATCGTTGACCACCAGATGGCTGTAGTAGACGTACGGGATCCAAGTCCGCACCTGAGGAATGCTGTCAGGGCCAGTCATGCCACGTCCTGTTCGACGGCGAAGGATGTCGATGGCCTGGTCGGCGGCCTTGTCGATCGGCTGACCAGGAGAAGTGCGCAGGTCGGTGAAGGTTGACTGCGCCGAATCGCCCACGTCGTTCCATGTGAAGCCCCACTGCCGATCCTGATAGTCGGCCGAGTAGGTGCCAGTGGCGAAGCCGAACTGCTTCAGGTTGCCCATGCAGATGGCCAGCCGGGCCGACTTTCGAGCCTCGCCCAAGGCCGGCAGCAGGATGCTGATGAGCAAGGCGATGATGGCGATGACCACCAGCAACTCGATGAGGGTGAAGCCGGGGCGGTCCCCCTGCCTGCGAAGCCTTGAGATCGTCAGCATGTCGTCCATCCTTCTTGGAATGCCCATCGACCTATGGGCAAGATGAGGGCCGAAGCCCAGGGCAAGAACCCCCTACGACCCGTCGGACGGCTGATCGTGGCCGTCTGAATATTCGGGTCGGCCCTTGACGTATGGGCAGTGTACCCGATGATTCGGGAATGCCGTACACTCTTTTTCTTCGATCGAGCCATCTTTTTTCGACCTCAGGCCCCCATCTTGGCCAGATTGGGCTATTTGGCAGTATTTTGATAGGCATGGGGTGTGCCGGGCAGCCTTCGACCCATGGCGTGGGTCTGAGGCCCACTTCCGCAGGCGGTTCATCCAGGGCGGCCCTGGTCGATGGCACGCTGGTGACCCGTGACGACCTGTGGCCTCTCCTGGCCGAGAGGGCCGGGGCGGCTGGGCTTGAGGCGATCGCGTTGGATCGGGCGGTGGCCCGGGAGGCAAACCGCGCTGGGCTGGCCATCACCGAGGCCGACCTGCGGGCCGAGCGGGAGATCGTCGAGCGGGCCCTGATCGGCACCGGGCTGACCGATCGCCAGCAGCGTGGTCGCGTGGTGGCCGAGGCCCGAGCGCGTCGCGGCTGGGGGCCGGCATGGTTCGACGGCCTGCTGCGTCGCAACGCCCTGGCCCGGAAGCTGACGGCCGGCGCGGCCCAGGTGCCTACACCCACCGAGGCGGAGATCGCCCGGCTGCACGAGGTGTTGCATGGCACGCGGCGCGAGGCACGCGTGATCGTGATGGCCAGCGAACGCGACGTGGCTCGGCACCGGGCCGAGGTGGCCGCCGCGTTAGCGCAGTCTCGGGCCACGGGCGAGGCGCGGTTCATGATTCTGGCCACCAAGGACAGCAGCGACGTGTCGGCCCCTCGCGGCGGGCTGCTCGACCCGGTGGGGCGTTTCGACGCGACGTATCCCGATGCGTTCCGCGAGGCCGTATTCGGGGCCGAGATCGGCACGCTCACGCCCGTGGTCGCCCTGGACGAGGGCTTCGCCGTGGCACTGGTCATCGGCGAACGGGCGAGCGAGGACGTGACCATCGAGGCGGCCAGGCCCGATCTGATCTCGCGGCTTCGGCTGGACGCCGAGCAGCGAGCGATGGCGGCGTTCTTCGAGCGTCTTCGGGCGTCGATGCGAGTGGAGCCGCTGGATGATGCGCTCGAGTGGAGCTGGGAGCAGCGTGGACGATAAGGGCGGTCAGTTGTCGCCGGGCTCGTCGCCGTCCGAATCGATAAGCGCCTCGTACGCGCGAGCCAGCCCCGCCAGTTGCAAGTCGGGCACGACGTGCTCGACCAGTTCGTCGTTCTCGAAAAGCGGCAGGGCGTCTCCGCCGGTGGCGATCACGCGGGGATAGCCGCCATAGGCCAACGCGAAGCGATCGACCAGCGTGTGGACCAACCCCACGGCGGCGGCCTTGGCACCAAGGGCCATCGCGGGTTCAGTGTCGTCGCCCCAGGGCTGGGCGTCGGGCCGCGAGAACGCGAAGGCTTGGGCGGAAGTGACTTCGGGGAGTGCTGGGGCGGCGGCACGAAGGCCCGCGAGCATCGCGCCCACGCCCGGCGCGATGGCGCCGCCCTGGTGGACGCCCTGACCATCGATGAAGTCCACCGTGATGGCCGTGCCCGCGTCGATGACGATGCAGGCCTGTTCGGCCATCTTGAACGCGGCCAGGCAGCACAGCAGGCGGTCGATGCCGACCCGCTGCGGCTTGAGAACCGTGGTCTGAAGGGGGATGGCCAGGTCCCGCCCGGCGTAGGCCACCTGCTCGGCACGGCCCGCGAGGGCCAGGGCGGCGGCCTGGGCCGCGGGCATGTTGACGCTGGCGATGAGCAGCGGCGCGCCGTGGTGGTCGTCGAGGAACGGCCCCAGGGCGTCGGCGATGGACGCCGCGTCGCCGGCCATGTGCGAGGCCGAGTGATGGACCGCCCCGTTGGCGTAGCTGGCGGTGCGGGCCCGGGTGTTACCGATCACCAGGAGGGCGGCGGGCGGGGCG
>CAYGTM010000252.1:0-4017 GCA_964352795.1 uncultured Phycisphaera sp. | reverse complement strand
CCCCCATGGCCAACGAAGACAGCCTGCGTCCCCATCCCGCCGTGCGATTTGCCGGTGATATCCACGTGGTTGATCTCGAAGAGGCCTTCGCGAGGCTGCCCGGCGAGAGCGTCGAGCGGCGGGGGTTGTCCCAGGAGGCCCTGTACAAGCACGGGCGGCTGACCAGCGCCGCCTTCGCCATGCGCCAGGGCGCCACGCTGGAAAACCACACGGTCGAGGGCGAGGCCGTGATCCACATGCTCAGCGGGGCCGTCCACCTCACGATGGACGGCGTGGGCCAGGACGTGGCCGCCGGGCAGATCGTGCTGCTGGCCCCGGGCGTCGAGCACGCCGTCGAGGCCAAAGAGGACGCCCGGCTGCTGATGCACATCGTGCTCGAGCGGGCGTAACGCGGCCGCAACCCATCTTGACGCGCCCCCGCCGTGAGGGCGACCTGGACTTGGATCAAGATCGCGTCGTGCTTCCTCGCTCCGTTCCCCTTACCGCAGCACGCCACCCAGCGCCTCGCGCACCTGGCCGATCGTGTCGCCGTTCGGATCGATCCGCACCGCCTGCCAGCCGAGCGCCCGGGCCGCCGCGACGTTGGCTTCAAGGTCATCGAAGAACGCGATGGCCGCACCGCTCGCGCCGACCGCCCGCTCGAGCGCGAGATAGAAACTCGGATCGGGCTTGGCCAGCCGGTGCTCGTGGCTGGCCAGTTGGTGCTCGAGCAGCCCCGCCGCGGTGAACTGCCCACGCCGGGCCCAATGCCGGGCGTTCGTGTTGCTCAGCAGCGCGCTGGTCAGGCGCGCGTGCCCGGCCAGCTCCGCCGCGAGCTCGACCGCCCCGTCGTACTCGCGCAGCAGCCACGCATCGTGCAGCCGCTCGACATCCGCCGCGCTGTATCCGGGCGACAACGCCGCGACAGCCGGAAAATACGACTCGCAGTCCAGAGTCCCGAGTTGGTACGCCTCGGCCAACGCCCGCCGTCGCGCTCGCACGCCATCATCCACGGGCGTTTCGGGCATCGGCAGCCCCGCCGCGGTACACGCCTCTTCCCACCCGGTGCAGATCCGCAGCAGCACGCCGCCCCAGTCGAGGCACACCACGCGCACCGCCTCGGGCCGCTCGATGCTCACGCGTCGGGCGTCCGATCGGGTTTCATGGTGTCTGGTTTCATGGTGTCGGGCTTCATGACTTCCGCCATCGCCTGGGTCGCAAAGCAGCCCTTGGGCAGCTCGAAGCCGCAGCGCACATAGGTGCCGTGCTCGTCGGCCCCGCCCTCGACCTGGGGGTATTGCAACGGCACGCGCAAGGGTCGCCGATCGCCGTCCATCGTGCCGCGATTCTTCCTGGCGAAGCGTTCGAGGGCTTCGAGCGTCACGCCGAACCTTGCCAGGGCCGCCTCTTCGATCTCGGCCGGCACGCCCTTGGCCGTGCGCATGGTCCCGCCCCACATCGGGCCGGTGGGGCTGACCTCGAGCCGTGCGACGCGTTCGGCCATCTCGCTCGAGGCGGCCTCCTCGGCACTCACGACGAAGGTGGTGCGCGCGGCGCCGTGCACCACGGCCACGTCGCCCTCGAGCAGCGTGTCGAGCGTGCCCGCGACCATGCGCTCGCGCAGCACGTCGTTGAACATCGCGCTCTGGAGCGCGCTCACCATGAAGGCCGTCTCGGTGCGCCCCAGCCGCTGCATGGCCCGCTTGGGCCCCTGCCCGCGCACCAAGGCGTCGAGCACGCGCCGCTCGCCCTGGGCGCTGCGCGGCATCGCGTGCAAGGCGCCGGGGAAGTCGCCCGCCGCATACGCCGAGCGCGATTCGTCGGTATGCCCCTCGGGCGTGGGGCCCAGAAGCACATCGCACGCCTCCTGCCATTCGCCCACCACCATCGCGCGGCCGATGCGGTGGTTGGTATCCCACAAGCCGAACCGCTGCTCGCCCACCACGTTGGCCATGCCCTTGGCCTCGAGGATCGCCAGGGTCTTGTGCGCGTGCAGCACCGATTGCGGGCTCACCTGCCGCACGCGGATCGAGAACCCGTTGCCCGCCAGATGCCCACGCCGCAGCTTGCGGTCGTGCAGATCGACCCACAAGATGCTCACGCGATCATCCTGCAAGGCCGGAAAGTCTTCGGGCTTGCGGCCCGGCACATGCACGGTGACATGCTGCCGCGTGACGGCCATCTTGTCCTTGAGGCCCGCGTAACCGATGTCGCCCAGGCGCACGCCGAAGTGCCGGGCCAGCACGCCTGCCATGTGCAGGGTCGAGAGCCCGCGCTTCTCGACCAGCATCATCAGGTGCTCGCCCTGGCCGCTGGGCGGGTAGAGGGAAAGCTCATCGACCAGGAAGTCTTCCTCGCGTTCCTTGAGCACGCCGCCGATGCCGGGCACGCCCTCGCTGCGATACAGCGTTTCGGTGGATGGGCGGGAGGACTGGCGGGAGGACTGGCCTACGGACGGTTCTTGGGACAGTGGGTCTGATGACATCAAAACGGCGGCCCCTCTCCGCCATCTTCGTCGTCGTCCTCGCCCTCGTCGAACTGGCTCTCCAACGGGTTCGCGCTGATGGCCTGGGCCAGCACATGCTCGGCCACATAGATCGGCACGCTCAGCCCCACGCCCAGGGCGATGGCGTCGCTGGGCCGCGCGTCGACCTCGACGATCTCACCGTCCGCGTCGCGAATGCTCAGGACGGCGTAGAACGTCGATTCGGCCAGGTCCGTGATCGCCACCGACTCGAGCGACGCGCTCAGGCTGTCCATGATGTTGGCCAGCAGGTCGTGCGTCTGGGGTCGCTTCACGGGAACGCCGCTCAGCCGCCGCTCGATGGCCTGGGCCTCGGGCAGCCCGATGACGATGGGGAACGTCCGCAGGTCGGCGTCGGCCGTGCCGTTGTCCGAGACCTCGCGCAGCTCGATGACCTGATAGTCGGTCAGCTCGCGGATGAGAATGCGCGACAACTCCATCCGAACCGTCATCGCCGCCTCCCTCCCCACGGCATCATCGCCGTGGCCAATGGAGGATCGAAGGCCCGCCGCGCGAGGCCGTCAACGCGCGGGCGGCTTCCCTCTACCATCCGCCCGTGCTCAAGGTCCGTCGCACCAGCCCCGAACCCCGCGTCGAGATGGCCCCGCTCATCGATGTGGTGTTCCTATTGCTCACCTTCTTCGTGTTCTCCCTCGTGCTGCTCACCCGCGTGAGCGTCATGGACCTGGACCTGCCCACCCTGGGCTCGGGCGGACAGAGCGAGGCCCCCAAGGCCATCATCGTCGCCGTCGATAGCCAGGGCATGGTCTTCGTCGATGGGGTCGAGATCGGCCCCGCCTCGGCCGCCGGTGAGCCCCTGCCCGAATCCACCCGGGCCGCCCTGCTCGAGGCCATTGCCCAGGCCACCCAGCCAGACACGGAACAAACATCGGATGCTCTCCCCACCATCCGCTTGGAAGTCGACGAACGGGGCGTCTCCGGTGCCCTGTTGCGCGTCCTGGACGCCCTGCGGACCCAGGGGTATGAGGCCGTCGAGCTGGTCGGCAAGCCTTCCGAGCCGGCACAGCGACCCGGCCCAACCAACGATCCCTGAGCCCCAGCCGCCCGTAGCATTCCCAGGTATGGCCGGCTCCACCACTCCATCTCGAGGCAGCACCATCGCCCGCTGGGCCGTGGCCGTACCCGCGAGCGTGGCCGTGCACCTGCTCGTCGCCATCGCCCTCCTGCGAGGTGGGGTCGACCCCAGCCGCCTGGCCGCCGCCGCCGAGCGGGCCACCCCGCTGGAAATCCCCATCAAACTGGGCATCGAGAAGAGCGAGGCGGTAACGCCCAACTGGCTGGGCTTCGAGATTCCCGAGCCTCATGTGGCCTCGCCATCGAGGGTCAACCAGAGCGAACTGACCCGGGCCGTGGGCGACCAGCGTGACAATCTGGCGCGGGCCCTTTCGGCCCAGGTCCAGGCCAGCACCACCCAGGCGCTGTCCGATGCAAGGGCCATTCTCGACACCCTGCGGGCCGAACTCGCGCGTGCCCAGGCACAGACGACCCAAACC
>CAYGTM010000251.1:0-4020 GCA_964352795.1 uncultured Phycisphaera sp. | reverse complement strand
CCCCGTGCGCGCCCTCCCGACGCCGCCGTGGGAGGGACGCGGTTCCCGGGGCGAGTGGTCGTGGGCGATGGGTAGGATCAGTACGAGCCGCGGCGGGCCATCGACGCTCGCGTTGTTTCGGCCAGCGAGCAGGCGGTGCGCACGCTCGAGGGGGTGCTCGCGGACGACTCGATCGGCAGGGCGTGGGTTCGCAAGGCATTCGCGCGGGTGTATCGGCAGACCGATGGCGAGCGGCGGCTGGAAGCGGCGGTGGCCTTGGAAACCCTGACGACCGACCAGCGGGAGCAGTTGGGGGCTCTGGCCGACCGGCACGGCCGCGACGCCGGCACTGCGCGCGATCGCTGGGTGAGCACCGAGAAGGAACGCGAGGCCGAGGACATCCTTCCGCCCGGGGTGGTGATGGTCATCGACGGGCAGGAGCCCACGCCGAGTGATCTGGCGCGTAAGGCCGTGGAGGAACTGGACCGGCGGCTGGAGGAGCAACTGGCGTCGATCCTGACCGATGAGCAACTCGCCTCGCTTCCTGCCGCGAGCGAGCCAGTGGAGGAGATGCGATTCGCTCCGGCGGGTGGGCAGGGCCGATCGATCCGCATCGGGGGGTAAGCCGTAGAATCAGTTGAAAGGTTGCCGTGCGGCCTGCCCGGCCGGCGTGCAACGTGTGGGGCCCGGTCCCGAAACAAGTGGTGTCTGCGTCGGGTTTTGCGGCTTTGGACCACTCCGTTCGTGGGTGGCACCCGGCCGGCGAGAAGGGGAATGGCATCATGCGAGCGATGACGAGGCGCCATGGGGCGAGTTTTGTTTGGATTTTGATTTGTATCGTGCTCTGGGCTGTACCTTCGCCGGCGATGGCGCAGTGGGGCGGCATGGGCATGGGCGGCGACGCTATGCAGATGGCCATCGGCCGCGAATCGGTCAACCGGTATGCGGACATTCTGGGCTTCGATGATGTGCAGCGTGAGACGGCCGAGATGCTGCACCGGGACTATCTCGACACGTTCAAGCAGGCCAACGACACGTTCACCGGGGCGATGCAGAGGCTCCAGGAGGAGGTCGGCAAGTCTGGCGACTGGCAGAAGATGATGAAGCCGATGGGCAAGATTTCGCTGGGCTTCATGGATCGGCTTGATGCGCTCGAACAGACCTTCTTCAGCGACCTCCAGATGCTGGCCATCGAGCCCGAGCAGGAAGAGGCGTTCGTGCGGGTCGAGCGGGCCCGCCGGCGGGAGTCGGCCGGCCTGATGGGGCAGATGAGCGTGGTGAGCGGGGCGACGATCGACCTGCACGAGATCGCTCGGGAAGTCGAGGTTTCGGGCAATGATCGTGCCCGCGAGGCGTTGCTCGCGTATGAGGCCGAGATCGATCCGATCAACAAGCGGCTGATCGATCGGTCGTACGGGTTCATCCGAGACCAGATGGAACGCATGAGGGACATGGACGAGGGCGACGAGACGATGGGCTTTGACGCCGATGCGATGACGAAGATGCAAGAAACCATGAACGACCTGCGCGATCTTGGTGCCCAGGGCAAGGCCGTCAACGCCCGATTTGCCCGGCAGATCATGCAGGTGCTGCCCGCCGAGCGGCAGGCAGAGTGGGATCTCGAGGTGAAGCGTCGCACATGGCCCACGGTGTATGGCAAGAGCAAGGCGCAACGGCAGATCGAAGCCGCCGGCAAGCTCGACGATCTGACCGCCGAGCAGGAGGAGAGCCTGACCGCCATCCGCCAGAGCTACGAGCGCGAGGCCGCGCCGATGAATGAGCGGTGGGCCAAGGCCATCGACGAGCAGCAGGCCAACCCGGACGGCAACATGTGGGGCTGGGGTGGGGATACTTCGGCATCCGATGAAGTGGAGAAGGAGCGTACGGCCCTGGACGATCGGTTCGTCGAGCGCGTGCAGGCAGTGTTGACGCCCGAGCAGGCCAAACGGATGCCCGCCGTGGGTGAGTCGGGATTCGATGCCGATGAGGTGCTTCGACAGTTTGGTGGAGGCTAAGCAAGATTGGACCGCGCGGCCGTAACAGGACGATCGAACGAAACGGCTTCGAGCAACGGTCATGCTGCGCACACCGGTTCGACACCCGCGGAAGGGCCCGCACCGATGCTGACCGAAGCGCCGACGGTGGAGCGGGCCGTCGCGCGGCTGATGGGCGGTGATGATGTGGCGCGATTGCACGCGGCACCCATCGGCGAGAGCGAGGGGCGCGTGGTGCTGGCGATGCTGGACACGCGGGATTGGGCGTCGGCCGACGAGGCGTCGCTCATCGTGGGGCGGCCCGTGACGCCGGTGGCGATCGCCGAGCCGGCGTTTCGGGCACTGGTGCAGCGTGAGTATGGCACGACGGCGGCGGCGATGGCGGCGAGCCTAGGTCTGGGCGGCGCCGGCGAAGATGAGATGCTGGCCAACCTCGAATCGATCGAAGCCGAAGACTTGCACCGGATGGCCGAGCAGCCCTCGCTGATCAACCTGGTGAATCTGCTGATTCTCGAAGCGATCCGGCTGGGCGCGAGCGACGTGCATGTGGAGCCGTTCGAGCGCGACCTGAAGGTCAAGTACCGCATCGACGGCGTGCTGGTGGAGCAGCAGGCGCCGCCCAAGCGGTTGCAGCCGGCGATCACCAGCCGCATCAAGATCATGGCCGGCATGAATATCGCCGAGCGGTATGCGCCGCAGGACGGGCACATCACGCTGCGGTTCGATGGTCGCAAGATCGATATCCGCGTGTCGACCGCGCCGACGATTTATGGCGAATCGATCGTGATGCGCGTGCTCGACAAGCAATCCCTGCAGCTCGATCTGGCGACGCTGGGCATGCGCGAGGCCGACCGCAAGGAGATCGATCGGCTGATCGCCATCCCGCACGGCATGGTGCTGGTGACCGGGCCGACGGGCTCGGGCAAGACGACCACGCTGTACGCGGCGCTGAGCAAGCTGTACGACCCGCGCAAGAAGATCATCACGATCGAAGACCCGGTGGAGTACGAGCTCGAGGGGGTGAACCAGATCCCCGTGAACCCCAAGCGCGGTTTGAGTTTTGCCTCTGGTTTGCGGTCAATCCTGCGTCAGGACCCAGACGTGGTGATGGTGGGCGAGATCCGTGACGGGGAGACGGCCGAGATTTCGGTGCGGGCCGCGATGACCGGGCACCTGATCCTTTCGACGTTGCACACGAACGATGCCGCGAGCGCGGTGGGCCGGATGCTGGACATGGGCATCGAGCCATTTTTGCTGGCTAGCGTGCTCGAGGCGGTGATCGCGCAGCGGCTTGGTCGCCGGCTGGCGAGCACGTTTGCCTTCCCCCATCGCCCGACCGATGCCGAGTTGCTGCGGTTGAAGCCCGAGGAGCGTGAGATGTTCGTCGACGCGAGCGGCGAGGCGATCGATTCGCACGACGCGGGCGCGTCCATCTTCAAGGGACGCATCGGGTTCTACGAGGTGCTCGTGGTGACACGCGCGATGCGTTCGGCGATCGGCGAGCGCGTCAACGCGCAGAAGCTGCTGGAAACGGCGGCGCCGTCCCACCTCACGATGCGTCGCGATGGATTGCTCAAGGCGGCCAAGGGATTGACAACCGTGGGCGAGGTGCTACGCGCGACGCAGGACAGCGGCACGGAGCTCCTCCTCGAAGGGCATGGCTGATGCCAAGCTTTCGCGTGCAATGCGCGGGCGGGGCGGAGGCGCCGATCATCGATGCGCCCACGCGGGCGGCGGCGATCCGCGAGGTTTCGCGTCGGGGCATGACGCCGCTGGCGGTCGAGGCGATGGATGCCTTCGCGGCGTCGACCAGCGGGGGCTCGGGTCATGCTGCCAAACCCGGTATTTCCAGTGGTTTTTCGCTTCGAAGCGGACGATTCAGCGGCACGCAGCGGGCGGCGGTCATGCGCGAGCTGGCCACGGGGCTGGACGCTGGCTTGCCGCTGGTGCAGGCGTTGCGGCTGATCGCTCGGCAGCGCGGCGGCAAGGCGCAGCGTGCGGTGCTGGAACGGGTGATCGAGAAGGTGGAGCACGGACGCGGGCTGGG
>CAYGTM010000250.1:0-4042 GCA_964352795.1 uncultured Phycisphaera sp. | reverse complement strand
TACTTCGTGGCCGATGGCCGCAAGATGTCCAAGAGCCTGGGCAACTTCATCGAGATCGATCTTCTGCGGGCGTATGGGGATCGGTATTCGGTCGATGCCGTGCGGTGGTATCTGGCCACGCAAGGGCCGCTGGGCTCGACCGACGCCGACTTCGCGCACGCGAACTTCGTGGATATTTACAATGCCGAGTTGGCCAACGGGCTTGGCAACTGCGCCAGCCGCGTGGTGAACATGATCGAGAAGTACTTCGACGGAAAGACGCCCGACGCCCGCGACGCGACGGTGCATGGCGGCGTGGATTGGCCAACGCTCACGGCGGGGCACGTGCAAGCGGCGGCCGACCACTTCGGCCGCGTCGATCTGCACGGTGCCGGACACCAGGGGCTGGCCATCGTGACGGCCGTCGATGGGTACATCAACACCACCGAGCCGTTTCGACTGGCGAAGAAGATCGAGGGCCCGGACGATCCCCAGCAAGCCGACCTGGCGCTGATTTTGTATAACTGCGCCGAAGCGCTCCGCATCGCGGCGGTGCTGCTGCTGCCGTTCATGCCCGAGAAGGCCGGGGCGGTGCTCGAGATGCTGGGCGCCACGGTTCCGGGCGATGGCGGGCTGGACGCGCACGCGCAATGGCGTGGCCCGCACGGGCTCGAAGCCGCCACGCCGATGACCAAGGGGCCGGGCCTGTTCATGCGGGCCGACAGCGATGAGCCCGCCCCCGTGGCCTGAAGGAAGCGAAACCGAATGAGCAAGGGCCCGCCATTTCGATTCCGATCGGCCATGCACGCGGTGGCGGCGTGCGATTACCTCGTGCAGAACGGCGTGCCGGCGCGAGTGGTGGGGGGCAACTTGGACGCGGCGTTGTCGTGGGGTCGCCACAATGGGGCGTACGAGGTCGTGCTCGGCACGCGCTCGGACGCGAAACTGGCGGGCCTGCTCCTCGAACAATGGACCAGCGAGCCGGTCGAGTTGGTGGGCGAACTTGACGATCAGGCGCTGCCCGATCTCGCCGTGCTGGACGCGGCCATGGCCCCGCCTTGCCCGGCGTGCGGTGCCGTGCTGCCACTGGACGCGACGCTGACGGCTTGCCCGGCGTGCGACGCGCGGGTCGATGTGGCCGCCCTCATCGTCGACCTGTACGGGCCCGAGGCGCTCGACGGCTGTTACGAGGCTTCGCCGTCCAGTGAGGAACTCATGGCGATGGGCGCACCCGAGCGGGCGTGCACGGGGTGCGGCGGCCCGATCAACGAGCGTGGTGCGTGCGCGTGGTGCGGCCGCCGGCGCGGGTGAGCCCTCAGGTTGCCATCGCGGGCTCGTAACGGTGCAGGTCGATCAAGCGGCACTCCCCCGGCACGAGCGTGTCGCCGATGGCGAGGGTGGCCATCTGCCCGGTTCGCAGGGCCGGGCCGGGGGCATGGACGCCCGCGCTAGGGCCGTGCAACAAGATCGAGACGATGGCGGTCACCGTCGGGTTGTGGCCGACCATGAGCAGCGGTGCGTCTTCCAGGTGCCGCTCGATAGCATCGGTGGCGACATCCGCATGGCAGGCAGGCAGCAGATCAGCGAGCGTGGTGACGGCCAGGCCCAACTCGTCTGCGATGGTCTGAGCGGTTTGCAGGGCCCGGACGGCCGGGCTGGTGACCACGCGGCGGGGCCGATTTTCGGGAGGGCAGTGGCTGAGTAGGCTGGCGAGATATCGGGCCTGGAGCTGCCCCTGGCGCGTCAGGGGACGGTCGAAATCACGACCAGTAAAGGCTTGGGCTTCCGCTTCGGCGTGCCGGCAGACATGGATGTGCATGGCGATGGATCCCCAAACGAACCGTCCTCGCAACCTCCCATAGGCATACTTTCGCCGAGAATGGATGGAAATGCAATACCAATCGTTACCCAAATCTACAGATGATTGTTGTTTGCATAAGGGAAGTTCGTTTGCAAAAGGGGTTGCAGTAGGCAGTAACTTGGGCGAACATGGATATACAGCGGCGAAGGCCGCGGGGAGATTCAGGAATGTTTGAGAACGGATTCGCACGAACGGCCACCCTTTCGTCCCTCGCCATCGCCGGCCTCATCGCCCGCGTCGGGCTCGCTGGCCCGGGCGTGGCCGAGCACGCGCTGCTGGTGGTCGACCCGAGCTCGCCCGACGCCGTGCGGGCGGCCAACGAGTACATCGCCGCCCGTGGTCTGCCCGAGACGGCGGTGCTGTACATGACGCCCGAGGCGGCCAGCTTCACGGCGTTCCGCGACAACAACCTGCCGGCGCTGTTCGGCGAGATCGCCGCTCGCGGCATCGGTGACCGTGCCGACTACATCGTCATCGCGCCGCCGTCCCAGTTTCGGATGAGCGCGTCGACCACGGTCGCCGATGCGTGCTCGCCTGTGAACAACTTCGGCATCTCGAGCGCGTACACGATGGCGTTCTACGCCGACGAGGTGCTGGGCGGTGCCCTGAGCGTCACGCGCAGCCAACCGTTCCATCGGCCAGTGGGCGAGCCCCGCGCCTTCGACAGCGAGGTGGCGTATTCGGCTGGCAACCCCAGCACGAGTTCTCTGGCTCGCCGGTCGTTTATCGGCGGTGTTCTTGGATGGACGGGCGAGCGTGGCAATACCATTGATGAGGTGGTGGACATGATCGATCGCTCGGTGGCCGCCGATGGCGCTTCGCCGGGCGGCTCGGCCGAGACGTATTACTTTATGAACACCACCGACGCGGCTCGCAATGTGCGTCAGCCGCAGTACGCTTCGGTGATCGCCAACTTGACGGCCAAGGGCACCCCGGCCGTTCAGCAGGACGGGCAAGTGCCCGGCGGTGGCGTGACGGCCGCGGGCATCATGACCGGCGTGGCGACACCGCCCATCGACGCTGGGGATTTTGATTTTGGCCCCGCGGCGTTTGCCGACCACCTGACGAGTTTTGCCGGCCACTTCGGCACCGACTCTCAGACGAAGATGAGCCGGTGGATCGCCAAGGGCGCGGTGGGCAGCTCGGGCACGGTCGAGGAGCCCTGCAACTACACAGGCAAGTTCCCCCACGCGCGATTCCACTACTTCTACGACCAGGGGGCCACGATGGGCGAGGCCTACTTGCGCAGCATCGGCTTCATGCCATTCCAGGTCCAGTTCATTGGCGATCCGTTGGCGCGGCCATTCTCGTACATCCCGCAGGTCGAGATCAACGGGTTGGGCACGACCGTGTCGGGCATCGTCAACTTCTCGGCCGATGGCACGACGGCCAAGCCTAGCGCGAGCGTTTCGCGCTTCGTGTTGCTGGCCAACGGCGTGACCGTGGCCGAAGCGGGCGTGACGGGCCAGTTCCAACTCGATACAACGACGCTCCCCGACGGCGTGAACGAGATCCGCGTGATCGGTTACGACGGCACGCTGCTCGAATCTCGCGGGAGCGCCACGGCGATGGTGACGGTTGACAACCAGGGGCGTTTGCCCGTGGTCGTTCCCGTGACCTCCGGTTCACTGAGCACGCGGTTGACGTTCAATCTGAACGCGCCGGGTGCCGAAGAGGTTCGCCTCGTGCGGGCCGGGGCGGTGCTGGCGGCCATCGATGGTGCTAGCGCGAACGTCTTCCTGTATGGCTCCAACCTGGGCGAGGGCCCGAGCACCGTGTGGGCCGAGGCGACCTATGCCGACGGTCGCGTGGCTCGTTCGGCCCGCCACGCCGTGACGATATCGGCTAGTGCGCCGGGTGCCGCCGTGGCTCCCGTCGCGTACGACTACACCCGCGTGATCGAACCGGGCCAGAGCGTGCTGGTGTCGTTGCCGGCCGTCGTTCGTGATGACCCAGGGAGCGTGAGCTACGAGATCATCGCCGCGCCGACGGGCGATGCCGAGTTGCTCTGGCACGACGGCAAGGCCTTCGCGCTGGTGCGCATGGATGCGGCGGCCACCGCCGGGGACACGCTCACCTTCCGCGTCATGGGCTCGGCTGGGATGGACACCGGCGTGGTGACCCTCGCCCTGCCCGCCGCGGCGGACTGCCGGGCCGATCTGGACGGCGATGGCGTGTTGACGATCTTCGACTTCCTGGCGT
>CAYGTM010000249.1:0-4077 GCA_964352795.1 uncultured Phycisphaera sp. | reverse complement strand
TCCGTGATTTTGACATCCAGACCATCGCCACCGGTGAGCTCGAAGCCCGCCAGCAGGTGGAGATTCGCAACAAGCTCGACCGCCGGGCCACCATCACCACGGTTGCCAAAGAGGGGACTCGCGTCGCCAAGGGTGACATGCTCTTCACGCTCAACAGCGAGGAGATCGAGCAGGAGATCACCGAAGAAGAAAGCCGCGTCGAGACCGCCCGTGCCGAACTCGAAGCCGCCGAAAACGCGTACCTGATCCAGGTCAGCGACAACGAATCGAACCTGCGGGCGGCCAACCTCGAGCAGGAGCTCGCGATCCTGGCCCTCCAGCAATGGCGCGACGGTGATGATCTGAAAGAGACCGAGCGACTGTCCGCCGACCTCGAAAGCGCCGAGCGCGACTACACGCGACTCTCCGAAAAGTTCGACAAGAGTACCGAACTCAAGGACAAGCAGTTCAAGAGCCTGAACGATTATGAGCTGGAGCGCATCCAGAAACTCGAAGCCGAGTCTCGAGTCAAGCAAGCCAGGCTTGCGAAAGAGACCTACGAACAGTATCAACGCCCCCGCGACGATAAGCAAAAATCCAGCGATGTCGCCGAGGCCGAGGCCAAGGTCGATCGCGTGCTCAAGCAGAACGCCATCGAGTTGGCCAGCAAAGAAGCCAACCGCCGCAACGCCCGCCGCCAGCTCGAACTGCGCGAGGAACGCCTGGCCAAGCTCAAGGAGCAGCTCAGCTTCTGCGTCATCACCGCGCCAAACGACGGGCTGGTGGTCTACAACTCGAGCACCCGCAATGGCCGCTGGAACAACGATCCGCCCGAGCCGGGCACCGAGGTTTCGCCCAACGAGGTCGTCATCGTGCTGCCCGATACCTCCGAAATGGTCGCGTCGGTGCGAGTCCACGAATCCCTCGCCGGCCGGCTGCGCCAAGGCCAGCCCGCCACCGTGCAGATCGAAGCGCTCGGCTCGCGCAGCCTGCCGGGCACGGTCGATTCCATCGGCGTGCTGGCCGAAAGCGGGAGCTGGCGCGACCCCAACCTGCGTGAGTACACCGTGCGCATCCTGCTCCAAGCGGGCGAGGCGGCCAAGGAACTCAAGCCCTCGATGCGCGCCGAGGCCACCATCGTCCTCGACCAGGTGGACGACGCCCTGACCATCCCCGTGCAATCAGTCTTCAGCGAGGGCAACTTGCGATACGTCTACCAGCCCAGCGGCACCAGGTACACGCGCGTGCCCATCAGCCTGGGCCGCCGGAGCGAGACCGAAGCCGAGGTGCTCGCGGGCCTGTCCGCCGGCGAGCGCGTGCTCGTGCGGGCACCCGAGCCCGGTGAGGTGATGGCCCAGCGGTGGAACGAGGCCAAGTTGCAAGCCGTGGGCTTCAAACTCAACGAAAGCGGGCAGCCCGTGCCCACCGAGCAGCGCGAGCGACCCCGCCGAACGGCTCAGGCCCAACCCGAGCCCGACCCCGAGGTCAAGGACGAAGCCCAGGCCGCTGCTGACGCCGATACCACGGTCGAAGCCCAGGCCCAGACCATCTCGACCCAGGCCGAAAGCGAGCAAAGCCAAGAGCAGGCCAAGCCCGCCGCGGGCTGAACCGACCTACGAAGCACCCAGCGTCTCGGCCCGGTTGATCCGTTCGCGATCGGCCCGGCGCAGATCGAACTCGCCCGCCGACGGCAGCAGAAAGTTCTCGTCCGACACGTCGAAGCCCTCGGCCCAGGCAATGTGCAGGTCGGGAGTGCATGAGAGATCGATGAGCCCTCTCGGTTCCTCGGCCGAGTCAAGGATTGCCATGGGTTCTTCCACCGCGTTGATGGCGCGTTCCAGCCCGTCGATGGGCATGACGCGCGGGCGACAAGGGTCATCGGGCCGCCAGTTGCACACCACGGCCCGTGTGTCATTGCTCAGCGTCACGAGCGAGCCGGGCGTGTACGCAGGCACCGATGCCACGAGCGCGCGAATGACCATCGGGTCGAACCGCCCGGACGCCTCGCCCAACGCCATCTCGCGCAGGGCCGCCACCGTGGGGCGTCGCGTCTGGGGCACCGAGTCGGCCCCTGGGGCATCGCCGCTGTCACGCAAACAGTCGAAGGCATCAGCCACGGCGACGATGCGCGAGAACACATGGATCTCCTGGCCGTCCAATGGGATCGATCCGCCGTCGAGCAGTTTGCGCCTCGGGAAGCCCGAGCCGTCGTAGGCCTGGTGGTGGTGCAGCACGACGGCGGCGGCGGAGGCGTCAACGCCCTCGCGCACCATGTCGAAGCCCAGCTTCACATGCCGCTGCCAATGGGGGTCCTTCTCGTTGTGCTCGCGGTTCCAGGCGCGCAGCGTCGACACCGGCAGGCGCAACATGCCGATGTCGTGCAACATCGCACCCACACCCAGCGAGGTCACGTCCTTCGCGTGCGAGGCGTGCAGCCGGGAACGCTCGGCGATGAGATAATCGCCCAACTTGAGCCCCATGAGCAGGCTCAGGAAGCACACCGAGTTGGCGTGCCGGCCGTGGGGGGTGTCGGGCAGCGAGAGTTCCTCGACGTAATACGCCGCCGTTGGCGCGCGCAGCAGTTGCTCGACCAATCCCACGATGGCTCGCTTATAGGCGCTGTAGTCGAGTCTCGCCATGGCGTTGGCGGCCACGGCGTCGAGCGCGTCGAGCACTTGGTGGCTCAGCTCGGCCCTGGCGTGCAAGATAGCCGGGCTCACATACCGCCCAAGGAAGCCCATGCCGGGGTAGTGAATCCAGATCTCGCGCAGCTCGATCTCCCGCAGCCGAGAGATCAGCCGCTGCTCGAGCGAGACGCCCGCTTTGAGCAGCACCGGCCCGCCGCGACGGGGGTGGTACACGGGCATGGCCAATCGCATGCCCTCGACGGCTTCTTGGATCGAGACGCGCAGCATGGGGCTCTCCGGGTGCTCGGACTTTCACCAGTAGCATCGGCACCACGCCCCGCCCAGTTGGCCCCGCTGGCTGCTATTTCGCTCGAAAAGCCGAAGAGAGCCGCCAATAGCGTTATGCGGACTACATCATCACGACCAGGACGACGTAAGCCATATAACCGGCCACCAGCACGCCGCCCTCGATTCGGCTGACCGTAAAGCGGGTGAGCATCACCGGCAGCAGCGCGAGCGTGAAGCCCAGCATCACCCATGCGTCGCGCTGGACGGCGATCTCGGGTACCCGCAACTCACCGATGAGTCCGCTGATGCCCACCACACACAAGATGTTGAAGATATTGGACCCAAGCACATTACCCACTGCCAGGTCCGACTGGCCCTTGAGGGCGGCCATTACGGTGGTCACCACCTCGGGCAACGACGTGCCCAGTGCGACGAGGGTGAGCCCGATCACGAACGCCGGCACGCCCACCGCCGTGGCAAGGTCGGTCGCGCCCAGCACCGCGCGCTCCGAGCCGATGACCATCGCGCCAAGTCCCATGGCAACAAACACGAGGCTCAGCAGCACGCTGGCGCGCTTGGCACCAGGTTCCGGCTCGGGGCCTTCGCTCTCGATGAGAAGCGCGGTGTCTTCGGGGTCCAGGTGCCTGGATGAGTACAGCGTCCAAGCAATGAACGTGATGAAGCCCACCGAAAGCAAGACGGCTTCCACGCGCGTGATGCCGCCGCCAAACATCGTGGCGATCATCGCGAGCGTCACCCCGATGAGCATCGGCACCTCTCGCCGGACCACCCCGCCCCGCACGGCCACGGGCTTGATGATCGCCGCCAGCCCGAGCACCAGGCCGATATTCGCGATGTTCGAGCCCACCACGGTGCCGGCGACCAGGTCGCTCTGATTCTTCATGACGGCCCCGATGCCCGTGGCCAACTCGGGCATGCTCGTGCCGAAAGCCACCACGGTGAGCCCGATAATGAAAGTCGGCACCCCTAACCGCTTGGCCAGGGCCGTCGCCCCGCGGAGCATGATCTCGGCCCCGCCCACGAGCAGGCCGATCCCGAGCAAGAGCCAGAGTATCGAGACAAAGTGCTGCAAGGGCCGGGGCCTCCGGTGGCTTCGGGAGTAGTGGGTGGGCTGTCTCCCCAGCCGACATCGGCGGGCTGCGATGGTAGGGGTGGGCTTGGG
>CAYGTM010000248.1:0-4085 GCA_964352795.1 uncultured Phycisphaera sp. | reverse complement strand
ACCACAGGATGGCCTTGGCCAGCAGGTGCATCGACGCGGGCCAATAGTGCCGCCGCTCGGGCGTATCGACCACGGTCAGGTAGTTGCACAGCGCCTCGATCCACACATACACGCGGTGGCTCGGGTCGTTGGGCATGCGGATGCCCCAATCGTCCTGGCTCGTATCGCCGTCCCCGTCGCGCACGGCCCGGCTCACCGGCACATCCTGTAAGCCTTGACGCAGGCGGCCCAGCACCTCGTTGCGCCGCGCTTCGGGCTGCACGAACCTGGGATTCTCATCCAGGTGCTTGCCCAGCCGCTCCTCGTAGGCCGAGAGTCTGAAGAAGTAGTTCTGCTCGGTGCGTTTCTCGAGGGGCTTGCCGCTCACGGGGCTCTTGTAGTCGTTGGCCTTGGCGACCGACTCGGTGACGTATTCCTCCTGGCCCGGGTCGTACCAGCCCACATAATCGCCCAGGAAGATATCTCCGCTGTCGACCAGTTTCTGGATGTACGCGCTCGCCCGGCTCTTGTGGCGGTCCTCGCTCGTGCGCACAAAGTCGTCCTGGGCGATGCCCATGAACGCGAACGCATCCCGGAACGCCTGGGCGTTGCGGTCGGCCCATTCCCGTACGCCCACGCCGGCCTCGCGGGCCCGGTCGATGACCTTCTCGGCGTGCTCGTCGGTGCCGGTCAGCATCAGCACGTCATCGCCCGCCAAGCGGTGGAATCGCGCGATCACATCGGCCAGCAGCGTGGTGTAGCAATGGCCGATGTGCGGCCGGTCGTTGACGTAGTAGATGGGGGTGGTGACATAAAAGGTCGGCATGGCGCAAGTGTATGGCTCGCGTCACACCGACCAGATCCGAACGATCCAGATGAGCGGGTTTGCTCAGCCGTCGCTGGGCGGCGGCGCGGTCGCGGTGCCGACCTTGGCCATCTCGGGCAGCTTCAACGGCGGAAGCTTCTCACCCAGGGCCTTGGCGAACTTGATGAGGTCGATGGTCTCCATCGTGTTCATGAGTTCGACCATGGCCTTGACTTTCTCCTCGTCGCTGCCGGCCTGGTTGACGGCGGCCAACTCGCTCGATGAGTTCGAGGCGTCGAGCCCGGCCTGCTCCAACGCGGCCCGGGCGTGCGGCGCACCGCGAACGGCCACCGACTCGAACATCAGCCTGGCGTCATGGGTCAGGCTCGCCATCGTCATCTTGGCCATCATCATCTGCATCTGACGCTGAGAATCCTCGACAACCTCGGCCGTGACCTTCGCGGCGATGGCCTCGCTCATGGCCCGCGAGTAATCCTGCGTGATGCGACGGTTCATCTCGCCCTGCTCGTTGGTAAGCACGCCAGCGGTGGCCAGTTGGGCGGTCATGTTGGTCATCGAAGCCAGCGTCCTCATCACCTCCGAGGCGTACATGAGGCGGGACTGGTTTTCGAGATCAACATCCTCGAACAAGCCATTAGCCGCTTCGAGCGCCAAGTCGGGGTTTTCGAGCACGAGCGTCTGAAGGTCGGCCATCCAGGCGAGCACCCCGGCCTCGATGTCGCCACGCTGATCGGCCGAGATCGTGTGATTGGCCGTCAGCGCCGCCAGGTCCACCCATGTGGACGGCGTAGTAGGCATCCCGTCGGCATCGACCTCGTAAATCTTGTTGAACTGGTTCTGGTCGGCTGGCGTGACCTGACTCTGATTGCCCGTCGGGGCGAGTTGGCCAAACGCCGGAATTCCCAGGCCAAAGCCCAGGACGAGAACACCCATCGACACTCGTGACACAGCGTGCTTCATCGATCTCCCCTTGCGGCTAATGCGAAACGGCCAGAGGCCTTCGCGCGAGGGGCATTCTTGGCCCCTCACGCCGCGCTTGCGAATCAAATGCGAATCAGGCTCCCCCAGAATCGTCCGGTCCCGTCGAGCCCGCCGGATCGACAGGTACGGCCGGGCTGGGAAACTGGACCTCCATGCCCGTGTGCTCGCGCACGAAGGCCTCGAGCTGCGCATTGGTCAGCCTCGACATGGCCTCCCAATACCCCTCGTTCTCGATGGTCTGGGCCAGTTCGGGGTGGGCCTCGGCAAGGGCGTCGTCTCCGCCGAAGCGTTCTTTCAAGAGACGGGCCGCGTCGAAGACCACGTCGCGCTGCTGGAAGCGTTGCAGGATGGTCGACTCGCGCAGCAGCACTTCTGGCGTATCGGTGCCCTCGGCCGCGGCAAGCAGATCATCGCGCACCTCAACTACCAGGGCCCGGTTGTACTCGCGCATGATGGCGTTCAGGTCGGTATACGCGGTGCGCGAAATGGTCTTCCGAACGGCCGAATCGATATAAAACGCCCCCCGCCGGCCGAAGGCACCCAACGAGTTCATCACGAAGCGGCCGAAGGGGTCGAAGGCCACGCCCTCCCCATCACGCCAGGCATTGTGCGCCTGCATGATCTTGTCGGTCACAGGCACCGCGGCCTGCAAGAGTTGGTCGTCACGTTCGGCCATGATCCGTTCGAGGATCTGGCGATCCTCGTCCGAAAGATCCATGACCTCCATGACCTTGCGCGAAGGATCACCCCTGATCCACACCACCAACCCCTGGGCGTCGTACTCGAGAATGCTGGGCAGGGCTCTCGCCTTGGGAGGGGCCGGCGCGAACGGATCACGCTCCTGGGGCTTCGATTCGGGTGAGTTCCCCTGCCCGAGAGCCGCAGGCACACAAATGGCCACCGCCGCTCCAACCAGCACGCCCCCGAGCAACCGAAGCCCAAAAGAAATATAAGGGATATCCCGATTCATTGTCGCCATGATTTCCTCCGATCGGCAAGCCTGTGCTGGATCATTGCAGCTCCGGCCGCCGCAACCAACCGACAAGCCAGGCTGCCCATTCCAGTTCGTCGGCTGAACCGATTGAGCAGTCGAGCGGGCTGAGTTCCTATCCTGAGGACATGGAGTCGCCACACGCCGCAGCCCGTCCCAGTTCCATCCAGACCCCAAACGATCTGGCCGCCCGCATCGCCGATGCCTGCCTGCTACGGGGCACGTTCACGCTGCGATCGGGTCGGACCAGCTCGTACTACCTCGACAAGTACCGCTTCAGCACGAGGCCCGAACTTCTCGGACCCGTGGCCGATCTATTGGCCCAGCGCGCCCGCACGCTGCTCGAGCCCCACTCGGGCAAGGTCCGACGGCTGGCCGGTGCCGAACTCGGTGGCATCCCGCTCGTCACGGCGTGCTCCTTGTGTCTGGGCCTGCCAGCCGTCTTCGTGCGCAACGCCAAGAAGGACTACGGCACGGCCAAACAACTTGAGGGCGAGTTGAACGCCGGCGACGTGATCGTGCTCTTCGAGGACGTGGCCACCAGCGGCGGCCAGGCCGTGGAGGCGGTGAACGTCCTCCGCGAGGTCGGCGCCACCGTCGCGGGCGTCATCACCACCATCGACCGCCAGGAGGGTGCGCGCGAGACGGTCGAGGCCGCCGGTGTTCCATTCCACGCGATCTTTACGAAGGCCGATCTTGGCGTGAACGAATAGGGCGTTTACGGCCCGAGCCTCCACACCGCTTCGCGCAGCCGCCATCGCCGCATCCGATCCGCCTGCGCCAGAAGCTGCGTGTCGGCATGTACAAGACTCACCAGCCCCGTGGCGTCGCGCATCGCCAGGTTGAGTAGAAAATCGTGGATTCGCGGGCCGTCCTGGTGCGTCCACAGGCGGTGCGTGTGGGCCGCGAGATTGCGGGCCCGCTGCCACTTGCGGTCGAGTTCTTCGAGTGGCACGCCCGCGAGCGCCTCGGTGGGTGGCAGCAACATGTGCCGCCGCGCCATGCCTTCCAGCTCGTACACGTCGTGCCGATCGACGGCTCGATAACCCGTCCGATCTTCAGCACGCTGCCGTCCTAAAGGGCCCTCGCCGCCCCGCGCGCGCCAGCCATGGGCCTCGAGCAACCCATCGAGCGCCGCGTTGGGATCATCGCCGGCCAGAACTTCATTGGTCACAACTTCGAGCCGACGCTGCGCAAGTTGCCGTGCATACCCACGGAAACCGGCCGGATCATCGGCATCCAACCCCAGCAGAGCCGAATGCAACGACCGCCGCCGATCGGCCGAGATACCCTCGATCAGCCCCCAGG
>CAYGTM010000247.1:0-4120 GCA_964352795.1 uncultured Phycisphaera sp. | reverse complement strand
ACCCCGCCCTCAAACCTTCCAGTGGCCGGCAACGAACTGTGTGGCGATTCTAGGCAGCAAACGCTCGCCCCCTCGTCCGCGTATCACTGGGTAGACACCCTCGAACACACGATCCCAAAGGCCCTCCCATGCCCACCAGCCACCTCCGAGACGCCCGCTTCGCCGGTGCCTTCACCGCCCTGATCACGCCGTTCACCCCCGATAGCCGGGCCATCGACCTCGATCGGCTCGACGCCCAGATCGCTCGCCAGGCCGAGCACGGCATCGCGGGCATCGTCGTGGCCGGCACCACGGGCGAGAGCCCGACCCTCACCGATGCCGAGTATCGATCTCTGCTCCGCCGCGCCGTCGAGACGGGCAAGGCCCACGACCTGGTGGTCGTCGCCGGCACGGGCAGCAACTGCACGGCCCACGCCGTCGAGCTGCAACGCATCGCCCTCGATCTTGGCGCCGACGCGGGGCTGAGCGTGAATCCCTATTACAACAAGCCCACGCAAGAGGGGCTGTACGCCCACTTCGCCACCATCGCCGAGAGCGTGGAACTGCCCATCATGCTCTACAACATCCCGGGCCGCACGGGCGTCGCGCTGGCCGCGACCACCATCGAGCGTTTGTACGAGAGCCCCTGGGTGGTGAGCATCAAGGAAGCCACCGGCAGCACCGATTCGGCCAGCGACATTCTCGCGCGCTGCCCGGGCATCGCCCTGCTGAGCGGCGACGACGGCATGACCCTGCCCTTCATGGCCATCGGCGGCGTGGGCTGCGTTTCGGTGGTCAGCAACATCGCGCCCCAGCGCACCGCCGCCCTGTGCCGGGCCATGCTCGACGCCGACCTGCCCGCGGCGCGCGAGCACCACTATGCCCTCTTCGAGCTTGCCCGCGCGATGTTCATCGAGACCAACCCGATTTGCGTCAAGGCCGCGATGGCGATGATGCACCTCGACACGGGCCAGCTGCGCTTGCCGATGACCCAGCCCACAGAGCCCACGAAGCGGGCGATCCATCACGCCCTCGAACGCGCCAACATGCTCGAGGTCGCGGCTTTCTGAAACGCTACCGCTCCTGGGGATTCTCGAAGCCGAAGCGTTCGCCGTCCTTCCATTTGTCGCGCTGGTTGCCGAATGTTGGCACGCCGCCCGCGTCCTTGAGCATCCGCGCCAGGTGCAGCAGGTTCCACGTCATGATCGTGGTGTTGCGATTGGTGAAGTCGTTGTCGGGCCCGGTTGAGCCCTCGTCCATGTAACTCGGCCCGGGGCCGGCCTCGCCGATCCAGCCCGCGTCGGCTTGCGGCGGGATGGTGTAGCCCAGGTGCCCGAGGGAATACAGGATGTTCATCGCGCAGTGCTTGATGCCATCCTCGTTGCCGGTGATGATGCAGCCGCCCACGCGCCCGTAGTAGCTCGACTGCCCCGCGTCGTTCAGCTCGCCCGAGTTGCCGTACAACCGCTCGATCACGCGCGTGCAGACCGAGCTCTTCTCGCCAAGCCAGATGGGCGTGCCGATGACCAGGATCTGGGCGGCCATCACCTTCTTGTGCAAGCCGGGCCAGCCATCGGTGTCGAAGCCCTTCTTGGTCATATCGGGCTGCACGCCGGGCGGCAAATCATGGTCGGCCGCGCGGAGAACCTCGACTGTCACGCCCACCTTTTCCATGATGGCGATGGACTTGTCCATGAGCCCCTGCGTGTGGCTCATGGTCGGAGATTTCTTCAGCGTGCAGTTGATGAAGACGGCGCGCAAATCGCCGTACTTCGCCGGTGCCCGTTCGATCAGCTTCTTGTCCATCGTCGGCCTCCTTTCCCCCGGAGGCAGTGTACTCAACCCCCGCCGGGGCTGCGCAGGAAGCGGGTCATGTCGCGCATGAGCAGTTCGCCGCGACGGCGTTCGAGCGGGCTGGCGTGGCTGCCGATGTTGTTGTTCATGACGTCGAACATGCGGCCCATGATGCGAGCGGGCGGGCCTTGCCCGTCCTTGATGGCTTGTTCGTCGCGCTGGGCGTTGCGGCGCGCGCGTTCGAGGCGGTCTTCGGGGCTGCGGTCGCGCACGTCTCCGCCCATCATTTCCAGCGTCGTCTCGAACTTCACGAACGCCTCGCCCAGGTACGCCTCTTGCTGGTCGGTCGGCACGTCCTGATACCCGACGGCCAGCGAGTCCCACAACTCGATGGCCAAACGGCTGGCGTTTTCTTCGAGTTGCGCGCGGGCCTCGCCGCGGATCGAGCCGGCGAAGGCCGCCAGCATGAGCGAATCGCTCGAGCTCATGCCCTCCATGCGCTTGATGAGCATGGCGACCAGTTCCAGCCGCCGTTCGAGCGGCAACTGGTTGAACTCGCTCTGGAGCAGCGTGAAGTTCATCAGCGTGTCGATGCGGCCGTTCTCGTAATCGGGCACGGGCATGGGCCGCAGGACGAAGTACGCCGCCACGCCCGCGACCACCAGGAACCCCGCGGCGAAGGGCCAGCCCTTGCGTGACCAGCGGCGCCAGTTGTCGCCGTCGCGCAGGGTGTGGCGTTCGAAGTCGGCTAGGCGCTCGCGCATCGCGCGGATGTTGACCCGGCGACCATCGAGGCGGCCGAGCGTGCGCAGCATGTCGTCGCGGGTGCTGTTCATTGGATGCCTAGCAGGCGGCCGATGTCGCCGAAGAGGGCTTCGGCGTCCTCGGACGCAAGTTCCTCGAGCCAGTCGGCGCGCATGGATGGAAAATACACGGCGTTGCGGGTCGCCCCGCCCACGCGCAGGACGTGCCAATCGTCGCCGCAACTCAGCAAGGGGACGGGCGTGCCGGCCTCGGCTCGCAGCTCGAAGGCGCGCGTGACGGCCCGCTCGAGCTGTGGGCTCTCGGCTGCGAACGCCAGTTCGACAAAGGTCATGATCTGGCCGGGATAATACTCATAGCTCGTCCCCGTGCTGGCCCAGAGCGGGGGCTCGGCCCCACCCGCGTCGCTCGGGCATCGGTAGCAGGAGTTCTTGCCCAGCACGAAATTTTCGTCGGGAGAAGGCCGGCGCGGCACGGGCGTGTCGAGGTACTGGCTCAGCACGTCGAGCAGGCTCGGGTCGCTCCCGCCGCCGGGCTCACCCGAGTGGAACGGGCGCACCACCGGCAGCACGCCCTTGGACTCGGTATCCATGTACAACTGGGTGCCGATGCCGATCTGAGAGAGGTTGGCCAGGCACGCGATGCGGCGGGCGCTCTCTCGAGCGCTGCCGAGCGTGGGGATGAGGATGCCGATGAGCACCGCGATGATTGCGATGACCGCCAGCAGTTCGATGAGCGTGAATCCCTTGCGCATGCCGGGCGTCCCTCCGAATGTGTCAGATGGGGAGCGCGACGCGCTTGCCCTGGGCCTCGTCGACGAGCCGCCGGGCGAGGGGCGGCTGCTCGTCTCGGACGGTATCGGCTTGTTAGGCAAAGCGGGTGGCCAGTTGCGGATCGGCATCGATGGCCCGCTGGACACCCCGCGCGATCGCGCGACCGGCCCGGCGGAGCTGCGCGCCGCGAGCGAGCGATGCCGCAAGCCCGGCGCCAAGGACGAGTGGCAGTCGATAGGGCTCGGGCAGGAATGGCGCGACCACGCCGGTCGTCCGGGTAATGGCTCCAGCGGCTGGGTCGTCGTCGGCCGAGGCGGCAAGGGCGTGGTCGGCGGCGGCGAGTTGGTCCGAGACAACGGTGAGTTGAGCCCTCCAGCCATCGGCGAGATGGGCAGGGGCCGCCTGATCTTCCAGGGCCTGGCGCAGGGCACGCTGGCGGGCGGCCAGGGCATCGCGCAGAGCGCCAAGATCCTGGCGCGCTGAGCCGATCTGGTTACGCATGGCGGCCTGGTCAACGCAGCCCCCTGACTGCCCGATGGCGACGATCATGGAGGCCACCACGATGGCCCCCAGCATGGTCTGGGCTCGCGGCCACCAACGGCCGAGGGCCCGAACGAGCCTCACCCGGAAGGGTAGTCCTCCCAGCGTGTTGCGCGTTACGAACGAACTCCGGCTGGCGGGATTGCACGGCACGACATCGGGCGTTTGCAGGACGGTCTTCATGGGAAACCCCCATCGCGGGCCCGCGGGCGCATGTCACCGCCGCGAATGCGGGCCCTGTGTGGGCCGCGGCTGGTGGTGGGGGTTGGCGG
>CAYGTM010000246.1:0-4125 GCA_964352795.1 uncultured Phycisphaera sp. | reverse complement strand
GCTCTGGGTTGGTCCAGGATTGGTCGCCGTCCTGGGCCTGCCAGCGCAGCACGCGCTGGGGCTCGAAGCCGCGCACGAAGCGGGCGATGGCCTCGCGGGCCTCGGGCGTGCCGTCGTCGAGCAGCACGGGGTAGCGGACGGCCGGGGTCCAGCGGGCCATGGCCTCGACGAACGATCGCTCGTCGGGCACGACCACCACCACCGGGGACACCCCCACCGCCCGGTCGACCGCGCGCACGCGGGCCCCGAGCTTCTGGGCGGGCAGCAGGTCCTCGAATCGCTGTTGCTGGGTTGTGGGGGTGTTGGGGGTGTCTTGAGCGAGAGCCAAGGCGGCCATGCATAGCCATCCGAGCACGATCTTTGGCAAAGGGGTCATCGAACAACACTACGCGCCGGACCGGTATTATCGACCACCAGACCAGAACCCGCGGGCGTGGCGGAACTGGCAGACGCGCGGGATTTAGGTTCCCGTGGCCGAAAGGCCGTGCAGGTTCGACCCCTGTCGCCCGCATTGGGGAGCCGATAGTGTGCGGGTGGTCCGTTTCGGCCCGCCGACTTCTCCATTCCGTTTGCGCGAGGATTGCATCGTGAGCCCCAACACCTCTTCGACCCGCATCGACGCCGCCCGAGACGCCGCCGCCGCCCTGGATCGCGGCGAGCTGGCCGCCCTTCGCACCGAGACCGTCTACGGCGTGTTCGCACGGGGAGACCGGCAGGACGCCGTCGATCGTGTGCGGGCCCTGCCGCGCCGGGCCGGCTCGGGCAGTTGGGGCACGCTGGCCTGGCACGCCCCGAGCGTGGAGGCCGTGCTCGAGGCCCACGAACGGGCGCACATCGAGATTGCCCCGGCCCTGCGCCGGGCCATGCGGCGGGTGTGGCCCGGGCCCGTCACGTTGCGGCTGCATGGCAATGGAGAGACCGCATTGGATGGCTTGATCGCTGCGATCGGCCTGTTGCCCGGCGTGGCCGACGCCAAGGGAGAAGATGGCCACGCCCTGGCCGTGCGCGTGCCCGACGACACCTGGGCCTCGATGGCGCTCCAGCGCGCGGGCGGGCCGGTGGTGGGCGCATCGGCCGAGCCGGTGGATACCGGGGAGGGCGTCCCCACGCCGGGAGCCTGCCCCAGAGGCCTGGACAAATCGGGCGTGGCCTTGGTGCAGGACGAGGGCCCCACGCGCTACGAGCGGCACAGCACGGTCATCGACATCCACCCCGACGGCGATTGGTCGATCCGCTCGGAGGGAGCCTTGACCGCCGAGCAGGTGACCGAGCGGCTGGCGACGCTGATCGTGTTCGTCTGCACGGGCAACACCTGCCGCAGCCCGATGGCCCAGGGCATCGCGGCCAGCCTGCTGGAGCGGCGGGGCCAGGCCCATCGGGCCGTCACGGTATCGGCGGGCGTGGCGGCCATGAGCGGGGCGAGGGCCACGCCCGAGGCCGTGCTGGCCAGCGAGGCCGTGGGGGCTCATCTTTCCGAGCACCGCAGCCAGCCGGCGAGTCCGGAGTTGCTTGAGAAGGCCGACGTTGTTTACGCCATGACGGCCAGCCACGCCGAGGCGGCCCGGGCCATGCTGCCGGCCAATCAGAGGTCCAAGGTCCACACGCTCGACCCCGAGGGGGACGTGGAAGATCCGATCGGCGGCCCGCAGACCCTCTATGATGAGCTGGCCCGCCGATTCGTGGGGACGATTGAACGGCGGATTGAGGAACTGGGACTATGAAGATCGCCATTGGAGCCGACCATCGCGGCCACGACGCCGCACGCAGCCTCGCCAGAGCCTTGGAGGCCATGGGCCACGAGGTGAGCGTCCGCAATGGCGGCGACGCCTCGGGTAATCCCCAATCGTGCGACTATCCCGAGCGGGCCCACCAGGTGGGCTCGGCGGTGGCCCGGGGCGAGGTCGACAAGGGCGTGCTGCTGTGCGGCTCGGGCATCGGCATGTGCATCGCCGCCAATAAGGTCCACGGCGTGCGGGCGGCGCTGGTGCACGACGAGTTCACCGCCCAGATGGCCAAGAGCCACAACGACGCCAACGTGCTGTGCCTCTCGGCCGACATGCTGGGCCAGCGGCTGATCGAGCGGATGGTCGAGGCGTGGATGACCGCCGAGTTCGAGGGCGGTCGGCACGCCCGGCGCGTCGCCAAGATCCATGCGATCGAGAAGGGCGAAGATCCTTCCTCGATCACCAGCGAATCTCTTTCGGCGTGAACACGGCGCGGCCGCGTTGGCCCTGGGTGCTGGCCGCGCTATGCGTCATCGCGTTGCTGCCGCGCTTGTGGAACGTCACCGCGCCGCCGCTGGGCGTGCATTCGTGGCGGCAGGCCGACACCGCCGCCATGGCGCGCAACTACTCCGAGGAAGGCACGCCCTTCCACATGCCCAAGATCGACTGGGGCCGGCCCGGGCCGGGGTATGTCGAGACCGAGTTCCCGCTGTATCCGTACGTCGCTTCGCTGGGGTATCGGGCCATCGGGTCCGCTGATGAAGTCGTGCCACGGTTGCTGGCCATCGCGGGCTCGCTCGTCGGATTGATCTTTTTGTATAGGTTGGTGGCCGAGGAGATCGACGAACGCACGGCGGCGTGGGCGGGGCTGTTCTTCGCGTTGCTCCCGATGAGCGTGTATTACGGGCGGGCGATCATGCCCGAGGCGTGGATGCTGGGCGCGGGCATCGCGGGCGTGACCTTCTTCGCGCGGTGGAGCCGGGGCGGGCACGAGATGCACCTGCTTGCCGCGTTCGGCTTCGTCACGCTGGCATGTTTGCTGAAACTGCCGATGCTGCACATCGGGCTGCCATTGGCGTATCTCGCGTGGCGTCGGCTGGGCTGGCGGATGTTCACCAGCGCGACCATGTGGCTCTTCGGCATCGCCACGCTGGCGTGCGTCGCGCTCTGGTACGTCCACGCCGCGTGGGTCCGCGAGGTCCACCACCTGTCCTTCGGCATCAGCGGCTCGACCAAGTGGGGCGACCCTGGCGCGATGTTCACCGGCGAGTTCGCGCGGATCACGCTGTGGGAGTCCGTCGTCAAGAAGCATCTCGCGCTGTTCGGCCTGCCGCTGCTTTTCGCCGGTGTGGTGTTTCCGCAGCGCAAGGGCGTGTGGCTATTCGATATCTGGGCCACTTCGCTGCTGGTGTTCATGCTCATCACCGCGCGCGGCCACATTCTGCACGAGTATTACCAGATGCCGTTCTATCCCGTGCTGTGCGTGTATCTGGCCCGACCGCTGGCGCTGGGGCTTGATGCATGGCGATGGCCCGACACCAAGCCCATGCGCCTGACGCGCTTCGCCGTGCTCGCCGTGCTGCTGCTGGGCATGGCGCTCGTGGGTGGTCGTACATATAAGAAGTACATGGACTGGGCCTCGCCCGAGGGCTCGCCGCAGATTCGCCTTGCCGAGATCGTGCAAGGCGCGAGCGAGCCGGGCCAGTTCATCATCGTGGCCAACGGCGATGGCAGTTGGGACCCCACGATGCTCTACCTTGCACATCGCAAGGGCTGGGCCGACCACCCGCGGTTCATGACCCCCCGGCAGCTCGACCGGCGCATGGAGCACGGCACCACGCTGCTCATCGGCCAGCACGAGCACCTGCAACGCGAGGAAGACCGCCGCTGGCTCGACGCCCAACTCGCCCGCTTCGAGGTCGTCCACGACGACGGCGAGGTGTTCGTGCTTCGGTTGCGGTGAGGGCTGGGCGTTCTTCGTTCCCATTGCCTATCCAGGCCCTCTGAACACTCCGCGCTACCGCCCGTCGTATTGATCCATACCGCGTCGGCCTCATTTTCTTGGTGCCTCTACGCCTCGGTGGTGAACTCTTGATCCCGGCGGCACTACCATCCTCCACGCACACCACCGGAGACCCATCCATGATTAGCAGAACCGGCAACCCCGCCATCAGCAAGGTCGAGCAGTACCTCAACCCGGCCGGCCAGGGCGACTGGGCCCGCGACATGGCCGCCCCGAAGGTCATGACCTACCAGGGGGCCCTCATCAACACCGCCATCCTGCTGGGCCTGACCGTGGGCACGGCCGGGCTGCTGTGGACCTTCGCGGCCGACGCGTGGCTGGGGCTGCTGCTGGGCGGGGGCATCGTGGTGATCTACGCCCTGCTCGGCGGGTTCTGGG
>CAYGTM010000245.1:0-4137 GCA_964352795.1 uncultured Phycisphaera sp. | reverse complement strand
TTCGCGGCCGAGGGCATCAACAATATTACGATGATCGGCCTGCTGCTGTCTATCGCGGGGCTGGCGTTCAAGATCGCGGCCGTGCCGATGCACTTCTACGCGGCCGATGTGTACCAGGGGGCGGCCTCGCCGGTGACGGCGTTCCTGGCCTTCGTGCCCAAGACGGCCGGCTTCGTGGCGTTGCTGCTGATCTGCTCGGTGGCAGGCTGGACGCACGGCGACAACGGCGACGCGCTGCCCGAGGCCCTGCGCATCATGCTCTGGGTCATGGCCGCCGTCACGATGACCGTGGGCAACGTGCTGGCCCTCATGCAAAGCTCGGTCAAGCGGATGCTGGCCTACTCGTCCATCGCGCACTCGGGCTACATGCTCGTGGGCCTGCTGGCCGGCCCGGGCGACGGCACCTTCGCCGCCAGCGGCGTGTCGGCGGTGTTGTTCTACCTGGCGGCGTACGGCGTGACCAACACCGGTGCCTTTGCCGTGATCGCCTGCCTCGAAAAGCGGGCGGCCGATCGCGGCGAGCCGATGGAGGTCGAAGACTTTGACGACCTTCGCGGGTTGTGGCGGCGCGAGCCCGCGCTGGGCGTGGTGCTGGCCATCGTCGCGCTGAGCCTGCTCGGCTTCCCGCCGCTGCTGGGCTTCATGGCCAAACTGCCGCTGTTCACCTCGGGCATCGCCGCGGGCGAGGTTGGTCTGGTGGTGATCCTGGGTGTCAACTCGGCCATCGCGGCGTTCTATTACCTGCGCATCGTCAAGGCCGCCATGATCGACGACCCCAAGGGGCAGGCCGACTCTCCCGATCGCCCCATGCACCACCCGGCGTATGGCCTGCGGCTCATCACCGGCGCATTCTGTGCTGTTGGTGTGGTTGGCTTGGCGATCCTGGCGGGCCAACTCGCCGCAGGCGCGACTGTGGCATCGGAGTACGTCCGGCCGATGGCACCCGAGGCAGCCGGCGGCACGGTGACCGTGCGCGATGAGCCGGGCGAGCCCGAGGTTGTGATCCCGATCACCTAAGCCAGCGGTTGCTGGGCTGTATTCAACTCTCGGCGACCTTGCGGACCACCAGGCGCTGGATGCCCAGGCCAACGATTCCGAGAACCAGCCAGGCGAGGAGCCAGGTTTGGGCGGGTGTGTCTTCGATGGGCAAGGGCGTGCCGGCGGCGGCCTGCATCTGGATGGCACCAATGGGCCAGATGGCCGCGCCCATGAAGGCGGTGGTGGCGCTCGCCACGCGGGCGGGCCAGACAGCCCCGAGCATGGCTCCGAGCAGCCCGGCGGCGAGCACGGCCAGGGCGGCCTCGCCTTGGATTTCCTGGGGCACGCGGCCCCATGCGTCCTTGGCCTGGCTCACGATTTCCTGGGTGCCAAGGCTTGGGGCAGCGCCGGTCGTGGGGGTCTGGGCTTGAGACTCGGCTGGATCGGTCCACACCCCATCAACCTGTTGTATGAGAGGCTGCGAGAAGGCGGCCGGTTGGACCTGTTGGGTGACGGCCGATGTGCTGTTGGGGCCAGTTTGGGTGCCCGAGAGTTGGGGCGGCAAGTGGGGGGTGACCAGGATGGCAATGCCCGCGACTGCGGCGGCCGCCGTGACCCCGGCCGTGGCCGAGACGACAAGACGCATGGCCACGAGAGCGATCACGACACCAACCGCCGCCCCGCCCGCGCCGGCCACGAGCGCGCCGGGCAGGCCGCCGACTTCGGGGATATTGATCTGGTTGGCTAGCGTAAAGCCGGCAAAGAGCCCGGCCGTGCCACCTGCGGCGGCGAACGCGAGACTGACCGCTCGGGCCCCCGCAGCCCAGAGCATGATGCCCACGACCACGGCGATGCCCGCGAGCCATGTCGGGTGACCCGCGTCACCAGCACTACCCGCCCTGAGCAGGCGCTCGACGAGCCCATCGGTTTGTCCGATGCCGGAGAGCAACACTGCCTCCCTCTCTCGCTTCACGTCCCATAAGGCTCGTGTGCGGTACCCCGTTACGATACGCCTCTTCCCCATTGGTAGATCGGGTGGCCGGTGAAAAGCGTCTCACGGTTTGCGGGCCGATTCGGGAGAGTTGTTGGGCTGGCGCGATTCGCTCGATTGTTCGTGGGATCGTGCCAGCTATCGGTCGGCTGCAACCTGCCGGGCGGGTGGGGCGTACAGTCTTTCATGGCTGGTGTCGGCACCGATCGACCCAGCCGTCGGGCCGCCGACCCCCGCTTGTCGGCAGCAAGGCCCCCAGGGCGAACACCCCGGCGATCATCATGTGGTTGATCGCGGCGTGGGTGGCCCGGAATTTTGTACGGAAAAAGATTGGTTGAGACGATGTTGTCGTCACTTACCCACCATCCAAGAGGCTCGCGGATGATCGACTCGTCGGATGCCGGCATGGGGCGATCCGATCTGATGATTCGCAGGCTAACCGCGAACCCTGGAACCGGCCTAGCCTCGCGGGGAGTGGTCTGATATGCTTGTCGGCTCTGGCCCGCGTGAGGATGCGACGCGGCCGAGCGTGTGATGGAGTCTGACGCATCCGAATGGTGGACGGCCGGCACGGTGCCCCCCTCCGCCTCGCCCTCCCGGCCACGGGAGCGGCCGCCTCGGCGCCCACGGGCGTGCGAGGCAATCGAGTGAGCCACCCCGGACCACTCGAACGATGCCGGCCACCAGCCCACCCCGGCCGGCCTGGAAGCCCCGAAGGAATCACCGCGTGTCGCGGTGCCGCAACAGCCAGCGAGGAGCGGTCATGAAGCCCAACCGCCGTGCAAAGACCCGCCCGTATGTTCGTCGCCGTTCTCTCGTGCAGGACGCCGCGCATGGTGCCGCCTCGCGTCTGGCCGGCCTGGCCGGTCGCGCGGGCCGGCCCGATGTCGAAGCGCTCGAGCCACGCCAGTTGCTCTTCTCGCTGACGATCGATCCTTCGACCGTGGACCCGACGACGGGGATCGGTTTCGCGCAGGCATACTTCGGGTACACGATTCCCTACCTGCTGTTCGCCGAAGGCATCGACATGCTCGAGGACGACGAACTTGTCGAAGAGACCTTCGATGACGCCGGCGCCATTGGTTCGCCCATCGTGTCGCAGCGGGTGTTCGACGATTCGCTGTTGTTCGTCCGGCACAACATCGCGCCCACGGCCGACTTCCGCCTGGTACTGCCCGTGGGGGTGACCGATCCGCAGGACGACGCCCGCGAGGTCGAGGTGCTGATGCAGCAGGGCGAGCAGTTCACCTTCTCGTTCCTGAACTCCGAGGATGACCGGCAGCTCTTCCGGGGTATTCGCACGTTCTCGATCGACTTCCTGCCTTCTGCGGGCAGCACGCAGGGCCTCGATCTCGAAAACACACGGGTGTCGTTCCTGTTCCGCGGCGAGGTCATCTCGTCGTTCGAGGGCCGCGAAGAGCTTGCGAACTTCCGAACCGGGGGCGGCGGGCCGGGCGACGGCATCGGCACCTTCTCCTTCTCGTTGCCGCCGGTGGTCTCGGGCGAGACCGCCCCGGCCTTCGATGCCATCCGCTTCGAGTCCATCGGCGGGCCCAGCGATCGCTTCCGCTTCGACAACATCGCGGCGGGTCTGCCTCCGGGCAACTTCACCGAGATTATCGAGAGCCGCATCTTCGGCGCGGCGGTCAGCCTGGCGGGCACGGCCGGCACGACGGTGAGCTTCTTCGATTTGTACGGCCGGCCGCTCCTGCAAACCATCGTGCTGGGCGTTCCCGAGAACGGCACCGTGCCGCCCGTCGATCCCAACGATGATGGTGTGCCCGAGTTCAACGACGGCATCGGCCGCATCGTGTTCACCAACGCCGACGAGGCGACAACCCTGACGATCTTCGGCGGGGTCATCGAGGCCGGTGATCCGGATCCCGATGTCGACTTCGTCGAGAACGGCTTTACGTTCACGGTCATCGACGACCTCACGCAGTTGGCCGACGACTTCGAGGAGGCGGGCTTTGGCTTCCGCCTCGTGCCCGACGGCGACGGCGAGGTCGACGGGCTGACGCCCACCGCCGGCTCGATCATCATCGGGTCGCCGTTCTTCCGGGATAACTCGACCGCCACGACCTACGACGCCGCGAGCACGATCCCGCTGGACTTCGATTCGTTCGTGAATCCCGATCAGGGCATCTTCGCGCTTGGGACCCAGAACG
>CAYGTM010000244.1:0-4137 GCA_964352795.1 uncultured Phycisphaera sp. | reverse complement strand
CGCGGGCATATTCGCCCTGACCGGTCAGGTCACCGAGCTCGCCGGCGGGCTCTTTCCCGTAGCATTCATCGCGGCGGCTGTGGTGGTGGCTTTCAGCGCATACTCGTACATCAAGGTCTGCAACGAGTACCCGTCCGCGGGCGGCATCGCGATGATCCTCAAGAAGGCGTACGGCCCGGGCGTTGTCACCGCGGGCTGCTCGCTGCTGATGTACTTCTCGATGGTCATCAACGAGAGCCTCGTCGCCCGCACGTTCGGCACATACACGATGCGGATCTTCGGCGAGGGGTCCGACTCATGGCTCGTGCCCGCGCTCGGCGTCGGTTTGATCGTCGTCGCGTTTGTTGTCAACCTACTTGGCAACCAGGTCATCGGCGGGCTGAGCAAGGTCACCGCGATCGTCAAGATCGTCGGCATCGCGGCCTTCGCGGGCATCGGACTCTGGGTGTCGGGGCTCTCCTTCGACACGCTGGCGGGCGATGGCGCATCATCCGACGCCCAGGGCGGCATTACCGGGTTTCTGGCCGCCGTCGCACTGTCGATCCTGGCATACAAGGGTTTCACGACCATCACCAACAGCGGTGATGAGATCAAGGAGCCCAAGAAGAACGTCGGCCGATCCATTATCTTCAGCCTGCTCATCTGCACCGGGCTCTACCTGCTCGTGACGCTCGCCGTCGCGGGCAACCTTAGCGTGGATGAGATCATCGCCGCTCGCGACTCGTCGCTCGCCGAGGCCGCCCGTCCGGCGGTCGGTCAGTGGGGCGAGTGGCTGACGATCGGCCTTGCGATCGTGGCCACTATCTCCGGCATCATCGCAAGTATGTTCGCCGTCTCCCGGATGCTCGCGATGCTCACGGACATGAAGCTGGTCCCGCACAGCCACTTCGGCATGCCGGGTCGCATCCAGAAGCACACACTGGTGTACACCGCTGTTGTCGCGCTCGCACTTACCGTCTTCTTCGACCTCAGCCGAATCGCCTCTCTCGGCGCAATCTTCTACATCGTGATGGACATGGCGATCCATTGGGGCGTGTTCAAGTACCTGCGAACAGAGCTGAACGCCAAGGCGTGGGTCCTTCTGACCGCCCTCATCCTCGACGCCGTCGTGCTCGGGGCCTTCCTTTATCTCAAGCTCACCACCGACCCGCTCGTAGTAGCCGTGTCGCTGGGGGGAATGGCCCTGATCTTCGGAGCCGAATGGTGGTTTCTAAGAACCGGGGACGAGAGGGGGAAGGCGGAGACGGACTGAGGGCTTGACAACCGCGGGCCTCTCATATACCCTTAGGGGGTATGGGTACCAAAAAGACACATCGGACAGCTCATGGGGTCTGCCCGGCCGATCGAGAGGCCAACCTCGCACGCCTGAAGCGGATCGAGGGCCAGGTGCGAGGCATCGCCCAGATGGTCGAACAGGATCGGTACTGCGTCGACGTGATGACCCAGATCGCAGCGGTGCAGCAGGCCCTCCGCGGCGTTGGCCGCGAAGTGCTGCGCCACCATCTGAAGCACTGCATAACGGAGGCCGCGGGGAAGGGCGAGAAGGCTCTTAATGCGGCCAGCGATGAGCTGATCGATCTGCTCTACAAGAACGCCCGATAGGAGGATCCATGGCACGCGACCCAGTATGTGGCATGACCGTCACCCGCGAGAACGCCGCGGCGACCATCGAGCATGACAGTACCGAGTATCTTTTCTGCAGTACGCACTGCGCCGACAAATTCAGGGCCGATCCCGAGCGATTTGTGCCAAGCGGCGATCCGGGTATGCCACAACCAGCAGCGTCGCACTCCTGTTGCTCACACACGCACTCGGACCACGCATCGCCACGGCACGAGGGTCCGAAAGATGCCATCTACACCTGCCCCATGCACCCCGAGGTTCGCCAGATCGGACCAGGTGACTGCCCGAAGTGCGGAATGGCACTTGAGCCACTCGACCCGACCGCGGCACATGACGACACCGAGCTGCGGGACATGACCCGTCGCTTCTGGGTCGCCACCGCCTTCACCGCGCCGCTGCTCGTGTATGTGATGGGCAACATGCTCTTCGGACACCCGTTCCTCAAGTGGATTGATCCAGCAGTGAGCCAGTGGGGTGAGCTGGTCCTCGCAACCCCCGTGGTGCTCTGGTGCGCCTGGCCGTTCTTCGTCCGGGGCGTTCGATCCGTCCGCGCATTGCAGCCCAACATGTGGACGCTGATATCGATCGGCGTCTCTCTGGCATACGTCTACAGCGTGGTGGCCACGATCGCCCCGCAGCTCTTCCCGGATTCCCTGCGGGACGAGTCGGGGCGGGTCGGGGTCTACTACGAGGCAGCCGCGGTGATCGTCACGCTGGTGCTGCTTGGGCAGGTCATGGAACTCCGCGCCCGAAGACGGACCGGCGGCGCGATCCGAGAACTTCTTGCACTCGCGCCCCCGATCGCCCGTCGAATTTCCGACGATGGAAGCGAGCAGGATGTCGCGGTCGAGGAACTACACCCAGGCGATCGTGTCAGGGTCCGACCGGGTGACAAGGTCCCCATCGACGGAGAGGTCCTCGAGGGGCGAAGTACCATCGATGAGTCGATGCTGACCGGTGAGCCAGTGCCGGTGGAGAAGACGAGCGGCGACAGAGTCACCGGTGGGACGGTGAACAAGGCGGGCTCGTTCGTCATGCGGGTCAGCCGGACCGGGTCGGATACGACCCTCGCCCAGATCGTCCAGATGGTCGCCGAGGCCCAAAGATCCCGAGCGCCTATCCAGCGGCTCGCGGACGCGGTCGCGGCCTGGTTCGTGCCGATCGTCGTTGTCATCGCCATCATCGCCTTCGGCACGTGGATGCTGGTCGGACCGTCGCCGGCCTTCAGCTACGCCTTGGTCGCGGCGGTATCCGTGCTCATCATCGCCTGCCCGTGCGCCCTCGGGCTGGCCACACCTATGTCGATCATGGTTGCGGCCGGTCAAGGGGCCAAGCAGGGCGTGCTGATCAAGAACGCCGCGGCGCTCGAGACCTTCGAGAAGATCACCACCATCGTCGTCGACAAGACCGGAACCCTCACCGAAGGCAGGCCAGAACTCGTGGTGGCCGAGGTGGCGGAAGGCATGGATGAACAGCGAGTACTCGCTCTGCTCGCGGCGGCGGAGCGGGGCAGTGAGCATCCCCTTGCCGAAGCAATCGTCTCCGGCCTGGAAAGCAGGACCGAGCTGCGTTTCGACGCCGCGGACTTCGAGAGCATCACCGGCAAAGGAATCATCGCCACGGTTGACGGCGTGCGTGTAGCCATCGGTTCGCCCGCGCTGATGCGAGATGAGGGCGTTGCCGTTGAGTCCATGGCCGAACGTGCCGAGGAGCAGCGGCGCAAGGGCGGGACCTCGATGTTCGCCTCGATCGATGGAACGCCGGCAGCCCTTCTTGCCGTTGCCGACCCGATCAAGAAGTCCACTAGGCAAGCGATCGACGCCCTGCACCGGCAGGGAATGACGGTGGTCATGCTCACCGGTGACAATCGCACCACGGCGCAGGCCATCGCCGACCAACTCGGCATTGACCGCGTCGAGGCGGAGGTGCTGCCGGACCAGAAGGCCGAGATCATCCGCAAACTCCAGAGCGAGGGCCAGAAGGTCGCAATGGCGGGAGACGGCGTCAACGACGCCCCCGCCCTCGCTCAGGCCGATGTCGGTGTCGCTATGGGCACCGGGGCCGGTGTGGCGATCGAGAGCGCCTCGATGACACTTGTCGGTGGTGATCTCAACGGTCTGGTGCGGGCACGCGAACTGAGCCGCGCGACGATGCGGAACATCCGCCAGAATTTGTTCTTCGCCTTCGCCTACAACGCCGCGGGCGTGCCGATCGCCGCGGGTATCTTGTATCCGGTGTTCGGCGTCCTGCTGAGCCCCATGATTGCCGCGGCGGCAATGAGCCTCAGTTCGGTTTCGGTGATCACCAACGCACTTCGGTTGCGGTGGATCACTTCAAGCTCCTAGCAGACTATTTCTTCACCGACTGCCCCGGCCCTGTGGCCTCGGTCAGCGCGCCGCTCTGGCTACTTGCGGTCGCCGAGAAGCCCGGTCCGCTGCTCGAGGCGGAGGCGCTGCCAGAGCCGCTGGACGACCCGGAAGAGGAGAAGGACGAAGAGCCGCTCGACTTGCCGGA
>CAYGTM010000243.1:0-4149 GCA_964352795.1 uncultured Phycisphaera sp. | reverse complement strand
GCGGCGGATCGAGCGCGACGCGCAGGGCGTGCTCGCGGCGGTGCAAGGCGAAATGTCGCGGATCGAGGAACGCCTTACCGAGCTGCGTGAGACAGTGGAAGCCGAGCGCGGCGTGGCGAGGCGAATGATGGTCGGTCGGGTGACCGCCCTATCGCTGCGAGAGCATGTGGCGGGTGAGATCGGGGCCGATCGCCGAGCCCGAGAGTTGGCGGTCAAGCTCGCGGGCGTACGGAAGCGCGTGGATCGGGCCCGGGAGTTGCTGCGGCACGCATCGGTGCAGCGCGAGGCCATCGAGCGGCTGCGCGAGCGGCGATACAAGGCCTGGATGCACGGGATCGAGAAGGCCGAGCGGCTGGAACTGGACGACCTGAGCGTGATGCGCCGGGCGTATCGGGAATCGACCGAGGAGTAGGCGATGCGAAACCTGTGGACGATTGTTTCGGTGCTGGCGCTTGCGAATTTATTCGCGCTCGGAACGTTTGTGGGGTGGCTGGGCGCGAGCGGCAGGCTGGACAGGGAGCGATTCGACGAGATCCGGCGGATGCTGGGCGAGAGCCCCCAGGCACGCACGGAACGGCTGGCGGCCGATATGGCCGAAGCCGAGCAACGCGAGCAGAAGGCGCAGGAGCTGCGCGATCGCGTCGAGACGCTGATGACCACGCCCATGACGGCCGAGGAACTGGTGGCATTGCAGCAGGAGGCCGCGATGGCTGCCGATCAGCGCATGACCCGGGCGATGCGCGAGCTCGAGGACTTGCGCGACCTGCTGTCGCGCGAGCGGGCCGAGACCGATCGGCTGGGCGAGGCTATCGAGCTCCAGCGGGCCGCCTTCGAGGCGCGCATCACCGAGCGGGATAATCTGCTGGGGCAGGCGCAGTTTCGAACGGCGGTGGACACGCTACAGGGCTTACGCGCGCCCGCCGCGCGGAATGTGCTGATGGCGATGTGGGAGGGTCAGGCCCAGCCGCCCGAGGGCGAGTTGGACGGGCAAGCGATCGTGGTGGAGTATCTGCGCGCGATGGATGAGCGGCAGCGGAACAAGGTGATCGCCGAGTTTGAGAAGGATGATCCCACGTTGGCCGCGGTTTTGCTGGAGCGTTTGCGGACGGACGGCGTAACGCCGGAGGTAGCCGATGCCGCAGCAGGTCCTGGCCAGCCCGAAGGCCCCTGAAAATCCCATCGAGCAACGCTCCCAGCGGGAGCGTGAGCTGCGCGTACGGGGCGATGCGGGGGCTTTTGTCGCGCTCCTCGGCGCGTTGCAGGCCGGTGAAGCGGGGATTGTTCGGGGTGAGGCCCGCAATGATTCGGCGGCCGAGTGGAACGCGAGGGATGCGCGCGAGCATCGGCAGGTTTCGCGCGATGGAGCGCGGGAATCGTCTCCCAACGCGCGGGAACCGCGCGAGGCGCTCGAGAGATTGGCCGGCACGAGTCATCAGCATGTCGACCGGGGATCGCCCGCGTCGCGGTCTGGTGATGCGAATATTGATGGGAACGCGCCGAGTCGGAGCCAGGCTCACACTCCATCCCAGAATGCCACGCCAAAGGGTGACGAAGCGGCCAAGTCGGGCGAGCCACGACAGGCTCAAGCTGGCAACGCCTCGCAAGCGCCGCAGAGTGTTGCGGCGTCGCCCGTTGCTGCGGCGCTGAGCACGGTCACCGTTCAATCGACGGTAAGCGGAACAAATCAGACATCGCAGGCCACGGCAATCGAAGCCGCCCGCGGGCCGCAGGGTGGTGCGGCCCGCGGGAAGGCTCCCGCGCCGGCTTCGGCTCATGCCGATCGGGCGTTGCGATTCGAGAAAGTGTTCGAGGCGCAGCTTGGTCGCGGATTGGCCCAGGCCTTGCGATCGGGCGATGGCACGGTGACGCTTCGATTGCGGCCGGAACACCTCGGGCCACTGAGCGTGCGCGTGCATGTGGAGAGCAACCAGGTGACGGCGACCTTCGAGGCCCGGAGCGTCGAGGCCCACCGGCTGATCGAGAACTCACGCGATTCCCTGCGACAGCAGCTCGAATCTCGCGGGTTGAGCGTGGAGCGCATCGACGTACGGCTGGTCGAGGATGCGTCGCAAACTGGTACGCGGCTTGCGATGCACTCCGATGGCGGAGCCGACGGTGGCCAGGATGGCCGGAGTTTTGCGGATGATCTCGACGGGCGAGGTTCGCCCGACGGGGATGGAACAGACGGTCAGTCGCGGCGCGGAGCGCCGTGGGACGATGACGAACCGGCCGCCGGGGCGGAGCCCCGGCGAGCGTTGGGCACGGTGCGGCTGAACGCCATCGCGTAGGCGATAGTTTCGGCTTCGCGTGCTCTTGGGGTGCGTCGCATGAGCGCTATTTCCGCGGGTTCGGGCCTCGCTTCGGGCGCGAGCCAGGCGAATCGCCTTGGCGAGCTGGATTCCCAGGAGTTTCTGGGCATCATCCTGGCCGAGTTGCAATCGCAGGATCCGCTGGCACCCAACGACACCAACGCGCTGGTGCAGCAGTTGTCGAGCGTTCGCTCGATCGAGAGCGATCTGAACCTGACCGAGAAGCTCGAAGCGCTCGTGGCCGACAACCGGCTGGCGAGCGCGACCTCGCTGGTGGGCCGTCGTGTCGAGGGCATCGACGAGGCGGGCCAGAGCATCGTCGGCACGGTGGGCGCGGTGCGCACGCGCGACGGCTCGCCCACGCTGCTGCTTCAGGACGGTTCGAGCATCGGCATCGACAGGATTACGGGCGTGGGCGAGTATGCGGAGCTGCTGCCGTGACGGGCACGCCGCTCGATTTGCTCAGTCTTGTCGGCTTCGGGTCGAGGTTGCTCGGCCTTGGTGGCGGGCAGAAGGCGGAATCGGGTGGTGACTTCGGCAAAGCGCTCGAAGCGGCCCAAACGGGCGAGTTGGGCACTGGCCGAGTGGTCGTGTCGGGGCCCGAGCTTGGTATCGATCTCAGCAGCGAGCAGTTGGAATGGTTGGCGCACGCCGCCGACGTGGCCGAAGCGCAGGGCGCGAAGACTGCGGCCGTCCTTATCGATGGGCTCGTGATCCGCCTTGACGTGGAGAGTCGAACGGCCTTGGAGCGCGCGCCGGCCGAGAGCGCGGGGCTGGGCGGGGTGGCCGCGGTGTTGTCGGCCGGGCCCACGAGCGATCCGGCGCCGACAAGCGATGCCTTGTTGCGGAGGTTGGCGCCCGCGGGCCCGCGAGAAGTTCAAGATCAGTCGTGACACCGCGATGACGGTGCTGAAGGAATGTGACCCATGGCATCGACCACGGCCCTGTTTGCCAGCCTGAGCGGGTTGACCGTCGAGACGCGTCGGCTCGACGTGATCGGCAACAACATCGCCAACGTGAACACCACGGCCTTCAAGGGCTCGCGGCTGCACCAGGCCAACCAGAATCCGCGCACGTTCAGCATCGGCAGCGAGCCCACGGGGGCGTTGGCGGCACGAACCCGTTGCAGGTTGGCACGGGCACGAGGATCGCCGGTATCCAGCGCGACACGAGCGGCGGCACGATCTCGCCAACGGGAAGCCCGACCGACGTGGCCATTGACGGCGGCGGGTTCTTCGTGCTGCGAGGTGGTGGTGGTGATGAACGGTTCTACAGCCGGGCCGGCGCGTTCACGCTGAATGAGAACAACGAACTGGTCACCATCAGCGGCGAGCGTGTGCAGGGCTGGGGCGTCAACGACAGTTTCGAGGTGCAGCGAGGCCAGCTCGGTGACGTGAGCATCGAAGTCGGCAATCTCACCATCGCCCAGGCCACGTCGAGGGTGCGCTTCAACGGCGTGCTCGACGCGGGCGGGGACGCGGCCCAGCAGGGCTCGCGTACGCTGCTGGCTGGTGGCGATGGGCTTGGGTTGGCGGCGATTGGCGGCGCGCCATTGGGCGTCGATACGCCGCTGGTGAGCCTGGAAGATCCGCTCCAGCGCGGCTCGGGCCTGTCGTTGTTTACCGATGGGCAGACGTTGCAACTGGGCGAGCAATCGACGGTGGGGGACGGCGTGCAGATCCGCCACTGACCGGATGATGTCGTCGAGGCCCTGGTCGTCGAGTCGGACGACGCCCGGCACCTCCTCCATCACGAAGAAGGGCTCACCGAGGACAGCGCCCGTCGACTCCAGGAGTTCGACCTTCGGCACGGAGAAGCCAGCGTCGTGAAGGGCACGCAT
>CAYGTM010000242.1:0-4156 GCA_964352795.1 uncultured Phycisphaera sp. | reverse complement strand
CGGGCCCGATGCGCCGGCGCCCCAACAGGCCCTGGCCGAGCGCATCAGCGGGTGGAAGGAACTGGTGGTTACGCTGAGGCAGGGCGTGGGAACGGTGGAAGTGCCGGTGCCCAAGCTCGATCGCGCTTCGGCGTACGACCTGCACGTGGACCAAGGCAAGGCGATGATGACGGCGGGCCGGTTCTTCGAGGCCGAGCAGCGCTTCACGATGGCGCTCGCGGCCAGGCCGGGCGACCCGATCGCGTCGATCGGTCGCGTCCACGCGCAGATCGGCGCGGGGCTCGACCTGTCGGCGTCGGTAAACCTGCGATCGTTCATGGTGGAACACCCCGAGTTCGTCGGCGCGCGATATGAACCTGCGATGCTGCCGAGCGAGGACCGGCTGGAGATTGCCTCGCGGCGGCTGAGCACGCTCGTGAACGATGAAGAGGCGATTCGTCGCGTGCGCGAGAGCGCCCTGCTGCTGGCGTATGTTTCGTTCCACCGCGGGGATCGGGTGTCGACGATCCTCGGGCTGGAGCGTCTTGGCGAGGGGCCGGCCGGGCAGCGCGACCCGCTGGCTCCGCTGCTGCGGGCGGTGTGGCTCGACGATACTGGGGAGGCCAGGGCCAAGCCGTCGGGCGGAACCGATGGGGAATCCGACGGCCGATGAGTGAGGACTCGGCGTTGGGCGGGGCAATGGCGGACGGCATGAACACACAACCCGCCCGCCAACCTGCCCGACTGGCCACCAGCCCGGCCGCGCCTGCGGGCGACGACCCAGGGCTGTCGATCACCGATTTTCTGAGCGACGGCGGCTTCGTGCATCTGTGCGCGACGCTGGCGGGCCTGCTGGCCGCGCCGGTGCGGCTGCTCGACGCGCGGGGGCGAGAGATCTTGCCGACCGATGGCGCGACGGCGGCGTGGCGGCTGGCGGACCCCGGGCCCGACCCGGCCGAACTGGCCGCCGAGCGTGCCTTCACCGTGCCCATGCGCGCGCACGGGCGCGTGATCGGGTGGGTGCATGTGGGCAAGAGCCCGGCGACCGAGGGCCCGCTGGCGGGGGAGATCGAGCAGGCCATCGCGTTGATCGTGGACGTGGCCGACCAGGTGTGCGATCGTGAACTCGACCTGCGGGCCCGGCTGCGCGAGCTGAGCGCGATGCAGCGGCTGAGCGCATTGCTGGCTTCGGCCCAGAGCGAGGATGAAGTGCTTGGCATCGCGCTGGACAGCGCCATCGAGTTGCTGGGGTTGTGGGCCGGCTCGCTGGTGCTCTTCGACCAGGACGACCAGAGCATGGGGCTGGCACCCGAGGAACGCGACGTGGAACATCGCGTGAGCCGGAACCTGAGCGAGAGTTGGCTGTCGAATCCGCTGCCGTTATCGGTGGATCGGGAGTTCGATAAGCGGGCGTTGCATGGCGAGATCATCGCCATTGCCGACTTACAGCGCGACCCGCGCGTGCGGCTGAAGGAGCGGGCACGGGCCGAGGGGTTGGCCAGCGCGCTACACGCGGGGGTGATCTTCAACCACAAGCCGCTGGGCGTGATCCGGTTGTACGGGCGTCAGGTGCGGCAGTTTTCACCGGCGGAAGAGCGCGTGCTGCGGACCATCGCGCACCAGGCGTCGGTGGCGATCGGGCAGGCACGGCTGTTGCGGATGCAGCGCGAGGAGCGGCGCATGCAACGCCAACTCAAACTGGCCAGCGACGTGCAGCGGCGCATGTTGCCCAAGAGCGCGCCCAAGAACGACCGGCTGGACCTGGCGGCCAGTTGGGAGCCCAGCCTGGAGCTGAGCGGCGACTTCTTCGACTTCATCGAGCTCGACCATGACGAGCGGCCCGAGGGCGAGCGGCGGATCGGCATCGTGGTGGGCGACGTGGTGGGCAAGGGCGTGGCGGCGGCGCTGCTCATGAGCCATGTGCGCGCGAGCCTGCTGGCGCATGTGTCGCGCGATGCATCGCCCGGCAAGGTGCTGGCGGCGGTGAACGACGACCTGTGCCGGGATTCGCTGCCCAACGAGTTCGTGACGTTGTGGTACGCCGTGGTTGATCCGGTGAGCCTGGAACTGGTCTACGCCAGCGCGGGGCACGATCCGCCGGTATTGCTGCGGCCGCTCGTGGATGGCATGTCGCCCGAGAGTTCCGAGATTCCCGGTGCCGACGCGAGGCCGATGCGCGGTAACGGGATGCTGGCCGGCGTGCTGCCCGGGCAGGTGTTCGGCGAGGAACGCGTGCCGCTGTTCGACGGCGACACGCTGGCGATCTTCACCGACGGCATGACCGACGCGCGGCACTTCGATGGGCATCGCTATGGGCGGGCTCGGCTGGCGCACTCGGTGTACGACTCGGTGAGCGCGAAGCCGGACATTTCAGCGTCGGCGCTGGTCAAGGAAGTGGTGTGGGGCGTGCGGCGGTTCGCGGGATTGGCCCAGATTCCCGATGATCAGACGATCGTGGTGCTTCGGGTGAGGGCGTGAGATGGGCCGCGCTGCTCGCGTGCGGCGCGCTGCTCATGGGCGGCTGCACCATCACGGGGCTCGAGGAAACCGCCACGCGCGTGGAATGGCCGGCCGATGCGGACATGGTGTTCGGCTGCACGCCGGTGAGCATCGATCTGTTCGGCGGTCGCGTGCGTGGGAGCGGTTCGGGCGTGTTCGTGTCTAATCGGTGGCTGCTGACGGCGGCGCATGTGGTGCCCGAGGGGGCGCGGTATGCGTGGATTTCAACGAACGATGCCGATGTGGGCAAGGGCTATGTATTGCCCATCGAGGTCGTGATCACGGGCGGCGGCGAGCCTGTGGAAGCGGGCGATTGGGCATTGATCCGGTTTCCCGAGACGGCGGCGCGGTTGGGCGCGACGCCCGCGCGATTGGTTGATGAGTCGTTGGCCGGCGAGGGCGCGGTGCTGGTTGGGTTTCCGACGATGGGCGCGAACGATGCGCTATTCTCGCCGCGGGAAGTGGTCGTGCTGCGCAGCGATGCACCGGGGCCGGTAGGCTTTCTGGCCGATGGGACTGATGGCGAACTGCGATACCTGCGGATGGTGCGCGGGTGGTCGCGGCTTGGCGGGGCGTCGGGCGGGCCGGTGGTGGTGCGCGATGCGGCCGGCCGACCGGGCGTGGCGGGCATCCTGCTCGGTCGCGTGGAGTATCGCGGGCTGTGGCGGCATGGGCGGGCGATCGTGACGCACGCGGTGCCACCGCAGGCCCACCTTGCCGCGCGGGGGATGCTCGACGATCTGCCATCGCGCGTGGGGCCCGAGGCGATGCTGGTGTGGGAAGGCGGCCTGGGCCCGCGCGGCGCTACGCTGAGCGACCATGGCGACGGTGTTCCTCAACGGCAGGCTGCTTCGGGACGATGACCCCAGCGCGAGCGTTTCGCTCTCGGACGCCGGATTCATGCACGGCGTGGGGCTCTTCGAGACGATGACGGCGCGACGAACCGACACGCGCACGCGCGTCTTGCGCGTGGAGGAGCATGTGGGGCGGCTGGTGGCCTCGGCGAAGGAACTGGGGCTGGCATCATCGCTTCGCGCCGGGCCCCTGGCCGAGGCGGTGGAGCACACGGCCCAGGCGCACTTCGAGAACGCCGAGCACGACGCGGCGCGGTTGCGATTGACCGTGACCGGGGGCGATCTGAACCTGGTTCGGCGTGAGGCCGAGCGCGTGGGGGCAGGCGCGCAAACACCGACGGTGGCGATCGTGGCGCAGCGGGCGACGGTGTATCCGGCCGAGTTGTACGAGCGCGGCGGCATGATGGTGGTGGCCGACGCGAAGGCCAACCCGCTCGAGCCGACGGCCGGGCACAAGACGCTGAACTACTGGTGGCGATTGCGCGAGTTGCAGGGCGCGCTGGCCAAGGGCGGCACCGAAGCGCTGATCTTCACCATCACCAACCATGTGTGCGGCGGATCGGTGAGTAACGTGTTCGCGGTGAAGGACGGCGTGGTGCTAACACCCGTGGCGCGCGGCGAAGAGGCGGCCGTTGCGGGGCAGGGCGGCGCGATGCCCAGCCCGGTGTTGCCGGGCGTGACGCGGGCGTCGGTGCTGGAGATTGCCGCGGGGTTGGGATTGCCGGTGCGCAAGCAATGGCTTGCGATCGGAGACTTGCTGGACGCCGACGAGGTATTCTGCACGAACGCGAGCTTCGGAGTGCTGGCGATGACCCGCATCGAGG